>DATIGZ010000262.1:0-4561 GCA_035481255.1 Sphingomonas sp.
GGGGAGCCGGTCGATGCCCGGCTGGCGGCGCCAGAGCGCGTCGGGAAGGATCATCGCGTCCACCTCAGGCGCCGCGACAGATTGACCAGCATCGCGGCGGTCGCGCCCCAGATGCGATGGTCCTGCCATGCGATCTCATAATAATGCCGGTCCCGCCCCTGCCATTCGACGCTGGTCTCGACATGGTTCGCGGGGTCGAGAACGAAGTCCAGCGGAACCTCGAACACCGCGGCGACCTCGTCGGGCTGAAGCGTGAAGACCAGGTCCGGAGCGATCACCCCGACCACCGGCTGCACCTCGAACCCGGTAATCGTGCGATAGCGGTCGGCTTCGCCCACCAGCTCGACGGCGCCGGGAAGCAGTCCGATTTCCTCGCACGCCTCGCGCAGCGCGGCGGCGGCGGCGTCGCCGTCTCCCGGATCGATCCGGCCGCCGGGAAAGGCGATCTGCCCGGCATGGCGCCGCAGCGAATCGGTACGTTGCGTCAGGATCACGCCGGGCGAGGGGCGGTCGGTGACCGCGACCAGCACCGCGGCGGGCGTGGGCACGCCGTCGCTCTCGGCGGTCACGTCGCGCAGGTCGCCGGACAGCAGGACGGGCGCATGTTCATGCTCGGCGGCGAGCGCGGCGCGGAGGCGGTCTGCCAGTGAATTGGCGGCGAACGTCATGCCGGCTCGATCGGGAAAAAGGCGCCGCGGCTCCATATGCCGGGCGGGTTCGAGCCGTTGTCGAGCGCGAGCGCGGCGATCTCGTAATAGAGCGCCCGCGCGATCAGCGCCTCAAGCCCCGCGCGGACATGCAGATAGGGGTGGGGGCCGTCGTCATGCTCCTCGAACCGGATCGCGTGATCCGGGCCGGCGGGGATCAGGTCGCCGGTATTGAGCCGGAAGGCGATCTCCGCCGCCGCGCCTTCGCCCTCGACCTTCATCTCGACCGCGACGAACGGCGCGTCCTCGACGTCGATGTCGAGCTTTTCGACCGGGGTCACCAGCACATGACGGCCATCCGCTTCGCGGCGCAGGATGGTGGAGAAGAGCCGCACCATCGCCGCGCGGCCGATCGGCGATCCCTGATGGAACCAGGTGCCGTCGCGCGCGATGCGCATATCGCTGTGCCCGCAATGCTCGGGATTCCAGCTCGCCACCGGGGGCAGCTTCTGCTCGTCCGCCAGCCGCGCGATCTCCGCGAGCGAGAGGCTGGCGAGGTCAGGGGAAGGGGGCATCGGCATCGCCAAGCCGTTAGGCGCTTTTACGCGCCGGGGTAAAGGGTCAGCGCGGTCCGACGATCCCGGCGCGGTCGGGCGCACCGTCGCGCGCCAGCAGTCGGCGCTGCTCGAACGGCCCGGGAAGGCGCCACTGACCGGTCGCCTGCGCGCCGAAGCCGAACTGATCATAATATTCGGGATCGCCGATCAGCATCAGCGGCTCATCCTCCGCCCGCGCGACCTCGATCGCCTTCCACATCAGCGCGCGGCCGATGCCGACATTCTGCCGGGCGGGCGAAACCGCCACCGGTCCGACCATCACCATCGGCACGCGGCCGCCGTCGTCGCAGGCGAGCGCGACCGGCCAGCACTGGATGCTGCCGACCAGCGCGCCATGCTCGACCGCGGCGAAGCTCAGCGCGGGTATCGGTGCCATTCCCTCGCGGACGCGATAGGCGGTGCGCCCGTGTCGATCCGTGCCGAACGCCGCATCGAGCAGCAGTTCGACTCCCTGAGCGGGCACATCGGCAAGCGGCACCAAATCGAACAATCGCGTCTCCTGCCCGCCGGGGGTGGACGCCGGGGGCGCGCGCCTTTAGCCCCCATTGCCATGGACTCAAAGCGATTCCGGAAGGAGGGCCGCGATGAAGCTCTATGACGCGCCCTGGGCACCCAGCCCGCGTCGCGTGCGCATCTTCCTCGCCGAAAAGGGGATCGACGTGCCGCGCGAGGCGATCGACCTGCGCAGCGGCGAGCAGCTGGCGGACGCCTATCTGCGGATCAATCCGCGCGGCGCGGTCCCCGCGCTCGAGTTCGACGATGGCGAGGTGTTGTGCGAATCGGCGGCGATCTGCCGCTATTTCGAAGCGCTGCACCCGGATCCGCCGCTGTTCGGCACCACCCCGATCGAGATCGGGCGCATCGAAAGCTGGACTCGCCGGATCGAGGGGGACGGCTATGCCGCGGCGGTCTATGTGCTGCGCAACACCGTGCCCGCGTTCAAGGATCGCGCGATCCCCGACGCCGGCCTGACCGTCGTGCAAATCCCCGAACTCGCCGCGCGCGGCGCGCTGATGTGGGACGGATTCACGCAGGCCCTCGACCGGCGGCTGGAGGATCGCGAATGGATCGCCGGGGGCGGCTACAGCTTCGCCGACATCACCGCGCTGGTGACGATCGATTTCGCGCGCGCGGCCAGACTCGCCGTGCCCGAGCGGTTGGTCCATCTCGGGCGCTGGCATGCCGGGGCTTCCGCACGGCACAGCGCATCAGCCTAGAGGCTTTCCGCCGCCGCGCGTTCTGCTATGGGCGCCGCATCCTTCCGGAAGGCATGGTTTCTTGCACGATCTTCTTCAGCTCCAGGTCCGCGATTTCGAGGTTCAGGTTCTCACCGGCGTCTATTCCGAGGAGACTCACCTGCCCCAGCCGCTGCGCATCTCGATCACCGTCGACATGCTGCCGCCCGCGCATTTCGAGCCCGATACGCCGCTCAGCGCGTCGAAAAGCTATCTCGACCTTAAGCACGCCGCCTCGACCGCGCTGCCGCGGGGGGTGCATTTCACCCTGATCGAGGGCGTGGCGGATCATATCGCCGAGACGTTGTTCACCGGTGACCCGCGTGTGCAGCGGGTGCAGATCGAGATCGTCAAGCTCGCCATCGCCGAGGCGGACGAGAAGATCGGCATCACCCTCGTCCGTCACCGGCGCTGATCGCGGCCCGTCAGCGGCGGGCGTTCACCAGCCGCAGTTCGACGCCCTGCCCCGGCGGCGGGAGCGTGTGGCGCGTGTCGGTGATCCAGGCGAGCTGACCCTGACCGTCGAGGATCCGCGCCGAGACGGCGTAGCTGTGCCGCGGATCGATCCGCGCCGGATCATAGGTCAGCGAGAAGGCGAGGGGCACCTGCTTTCCTTCGGTCCTGATCTCGGTCTGCGCGATCGTCACCGCGGGGGCATCGGCCAGCGACACGTCGCTGATCGTCACGATCAGCCGCGAATCGGGCGGCAGCGCGATCCGCTCGCGGTAGAGCGCCGTGCCGTTGAGCGTCACCGTGCCGGGCTGCGGCGTCGTGGCGCAGGCAGCGAGGCTCAGGAGCAGCGGAACAAGCGGCAGGGATCGCATCGTCAATCTCCCAGGTTGCGCGGCCCCGCCTCAGCGGCGGCAGGTGCCGAGCTGCTGTAGCACGAACGCATAATCCTCACGCGCGAGCGCGGCGTTGGCCGGCTCCTCGCTCTCGGTGCTCGTGCGCGGCAAGGCACGCGGGAGCCCGCAGGCGAGGCGGTACCACAACAGGGTGTCTCGCGGCGGCGGCGCGGCGGCGTCGTCGACGACCTCGCCCAGCGCGACCGCCCAGCGGCGTTGCTCGCCGGGACGGCGCAGGATCGACAGCGAAATCGGGGCGCCGGTCGCGGTCTGGACGAAAATCTGGGTTTCTCCCTCGCCCGGAAGCGTGCCGGGGACGTGGAAGGCGTTGCCAAGGCCGCTGATCGCGGGTGGTGCGTCGGGCGCGACCACTTCCTTGACCACGCGGCGCACCAGCGCGTCGAGGTCCGGTGACCAGTCGCGCTGGGAATCGAGCGTGGTGAGCTGAACCATCGTCGCCTGCCCCGTAACGGGACGCGCGAACAGCAGCACGCGGCGCTTGTTAAGTTTGGGCGCCTTTCCGCGCGCGTCGAGCGGGACATCGACCACATAACCGACCCGTGTCGGCATCGCGCCGGGCGCGCGAATCAGCGCCAGAACATCGGCTTCGACATAGTAGCGCAGGCGCCCCGGCGTGACGTTCGCGGCCTCCGCTCCCTTGATTCGCGCCGCGCTGCGCACCTGCGCATCGAGCACGACCGGGGAGTCGAGGATCAGATCGGCGACTTCTGCATAGGGCGGGACGATCGTTGCTGGTTGCGCAACGGTCTGTGCCGAAGCGGACATTAACAATTGCGGCGAAGCTGCGGCAATCGCGGCGGAAAGCGAAATGAAACGGGTCCGGAACATGGCGAAGAGGGTAGGCGAATGTGATTACGGCATACAGAAATATTTCTGCCATGGGCGGATTATACGTTTATTGCGTCCGACAAAGCGTTTGCGTCACGCAAATCGCCGCGATAGGACTCGCGCCGCCGCCGGTCGGTCTTACGATTGTCCGACCGGAAGAGCCACGCCGATAATGATGCCAGGGTGCCGGGCAACGGCGCGGCGAATGAAGGAGTTTAGTTGCTGAATGGCCTACGCAGATCGTGATGTAGGAGGCAGCCGTGTCGTCGCGAGTGTGATCGTGGCGATCATTCTGGCGGCATTGGGTTACGTGTTCGTAACCGGCCTCGCTTACAAATATATCAAGGAAAAAGCGGAGAAGATGGACG
>DATIGZ010000263.1:0-3597 GCA_035481255.1 Sphingomonas sp.
GGCGGGTTCAACGCCGCTTCGACCATCGCCGGCAAGACGATCGCTCAGATCAACGACACCAACCCGGAAACCGCGCTTTATCACCCGCGCATCCCGGGGCTGGTCAGCTACGATATCGAACAGAAGCGCCTCGGCGCCGCGATCGCGCTGCAATATCGCCCGAGCGACGCCACGCTGATCTCGATCGACGGCCTCTATTCGCGCCTCGACGGTACTCGCAAGGAAGCGCAGTTCCAGGCGATCGGCTTCAGCCGCTCGGGCACCGGCAAGCCGCAGACGATCATCCGCTCGGCCACCGTCGACAGCAACAACAACATCATCAGCGGCACGTTCGACGCGGTCGATCTGCGCGTTCAGGCGCGCTACGACGAGCTCAAGACCGATTTCTACCAGCTCACCGGCACGCTCGACCAGAAGCTGGGCGAGAATCTCAGGTTCGGCGCGATCGTCGGCTATTCGCGCTCCGAATTCCGCAATCCCGTCCAGACCACGGTGACGCTCGACGCCGCCAACACCAACGGCTTCTTCTACGACTTCTCGACGCGCTTCCCGACGATCAAGCCGGGCGTCGATATCACCAACGCGGCGACCTTCGCCTTCACCAACGGCACGTCGGAAGTCCGCATCCGCCCGCAGGCCGTGGACAACAGCTTCACCAACGCCAAGGGCTTCCTCGAATGGACCGCCAGCCCGGTGCTCAAGCTCAAGGCCGGTGCCGACTGGCGCCGCTTCGAGTATGATTCGAGCGAACGCCGCCGCCTGTCGGGCGAGACGGTGGTGACCACCCTCACCGCCGCGCAGCTCGCGCCGCTCGTCTCCCAGTTCACCGGCTTCGGCCGCGGCCTCGACATGCCGTCGGGCACGCCGACCGGCTGGGTCGTCCCGAACCTCGACGCGTTCCTGTCTTATCTCAACGCGCCGACCAACCCGACCTACGCCACCGGCGGGGTCGAGAACGCCACTGCGCGCGGCTCGTTCGTCACGGTACGTGAGGACGATCTGGGCGTGTGGGGCATGGCCGAGTTCAACCTGGCCGACGCCGGCGTGCCCCTGCGCGGCGACATCGGCGTGCGCTACGTCAAGACCGACCAGCTCTCGACCGGCTATGCCAGCCAGGGCGGCACGGTGAATCTCGTCACCGCCGACCGCAGCTACGACCGCTGGCTGCCCTCGGCCAACCTCGTGTTCGACGTCACCGACACGCTGCTCGTCCGCCTCGCCGCGGCCAAGACGATCGCTCGCGCCGGGATCGGCTCGCTCACCCCGGGCGGCAATCTCAACGTCTCGGGCGGCAACCGCACCTTCAGCTCGGGCAACCCGGATCTGACGCCGACCGAATCGACCAATATCGACGCGTCGATCGAATGGTATCCGACACGCGGCGCGATCTACGCGGTGTCGGCGTTCCAGAAGGATATCGGCAGCTTCGTCCAGACGCTCAGCACCAGCGTGCCCTTCTCCAGCCTGGGCCTGCCGGACTCGCTGCTCACCGGCACCACCGCCACGCCGTCGGACATCTTCATCGTCAGCCAGCCGGTCAATTCGAAGGGCGGCATGCTGCGCGGGTTCGAAGTGAACGTGCAGCAGCCCTTCACCTTCCTGCCGGGCTTCCTCAAGAATTTCGGCGTGCTGGCGAACTACACCTATGTCGACTCCGACATCGAGTACCGCCTGTCGGCGACCGGCACCGACACGGTCACCGCGACCCTGCTCGGCCTGTCCAAGCACGCCGCCAACGCGACGCTCTATTACGAGACCGAGAAATTCTCGATCCGGGGTTCGATCGCCTATCGCTCGAAATATCTGACCGCGGTGCCGGGGACCGAGGGCAACGCCTATAACGGCACCAACGCGACGACCAATATCGACGCGCAGATCTCCTACAACATCACCGACAAGATCAAGCTGAGCCTCGAAGGCATCAACCTGACCGACGAACTCAACGACCAGTTCGTGGACGAGACCAACCGGCTCAACGTGCTCACGCACAGCGGCCGTCAGTTCGTACTGAGTGCCCGCGTGGCGTTCTGATCCCTCCCTCTCAACAGAACGCCGTACGCACGTTCCTAGGCCAGCCGCTCCCCTGTGCGGCTGGCCATTCTTTTTGCCCGCGGTTTGCGCGGACGAACCAAAACTATCTTTCCGCGCCGCTCAATTCCCATCAGATTACTATGCAATTATCGGCATTGATGGAAGGCGGGTCATGGGCAGGCAACAGGCGGCGGCGGTGGAGATATATCCGCGCAATCTCGACCGGGTGGTCGCGGGCCTCAGGGAAGCGCGCCGTGACTGGCGGCAGGGGCATGACCGCCATGCCGAACAGGGCATCGAATTCCCCTCGCGCCGCGTGCTCGCACGGCTGTTGCGCGAGCTCGGCACCGCGCTCTTCCCGCTTCGCCTCGGCCCGCCCGAGCTGACCGTCAGCAACGAGAATGCGTGGGTCGAAGCGACGCTCGAATCCACCCTGTCGCAGCTCGGCGCGCAGATCGAACTCGAACTGCGCATCGCACGCCCCGGCATCTCGCGCATCGAAGAGGGCTATGCGGTCGAGCATATCCTCACCGACTTCGCCGAAAGCCTGCCGGGCATCCGCCGCCTGCTCGATGCCGACGTCGCCGCGGGCTATGCCAACGATCCCGCCGCGCGCAGCGTGGACGAGGTGCTGCTCTCCTATCCCTCGATCGCGGCGATCATCCACCACCGCCTCGCGCATCGCCTCCACGCGCTCGGCGCGCCGCTGGTGGCGCGCATCATCTCCGAGATCGCTCACGGCGAGACGGGGATCGACATCCACCCCGCCGCGCGGATCGGGCGCAGCTTCTTCATCGATCACGGCACCGGCATCGTCATCGGCGAGACCGCCGTGATCGGCGACCGGGTGCGCATCTATCAGGGCGTGACGCTGGGCGGCGCGCCGCTCCCCGCTGGCGCCGCGCATGCCGGGGACACGCGCACCCGCCGCCATCCGCGGGTTGGCGAGGATGTCGTGATCTTCCCCGGCGCGGTGCTGCTCGGCCCGATCACCGTGGGCGCGCGCAGCCGGATCGGCGGCAATGTCTGGCTGAGGCATGACGTGCCGCAGGACAGCCGTGTCGAGCTTCCGGCACCGGTGGTGGAGCCGCTGGGTTAGGACGGAGCGATTCTGATACTGTATCGGGGGTAGCAGCCGATACCTGCCCCCGCGCCACGCGGCACAGTGCACCCGATCTCAAGATTCGGGAAGGGTACAACCAAGGGAAAGAAATGGTGCCCGGGGACGGAGTCGAACCGCCGACACTGCGATTTTCAGTCGCATGCTCTACCAACTGAGCTACCCGGGCCCAACCGGCGAAGCCGGGGACTTTATGCTTCCGGTGAAAACCGGAAGGCGCGCTCTTAGTCGGCGGTTTCGCCCCTGTCCAGCCCGCTTTGCGCGCCTTCCAAATCTTCCGGGTCGATCGCCGCGCCGGGCAGGCGATAACCTTCGCCCAGCCACTGCAACAGGTCGCGGTCCTTGCAACCACGGCTGCAGAACGGCTTGAACGCCGGATCGGGGGTGTTGCCGCAGATCGGGCAATCGTCGCGTTTCACTTTTGCTCCACAAACTCGGCCAAAAAC
>DATIGZ010000264.1:0-1681 GCA_035481255.1 Sphingomonas sp.
CAGTCGGACGAGGAGGCGCGCGCGACGGTCTGGTAACGGCCCTGCCACACATTCACCCGGATGCAGGTGTCGGTGCGGGAGTTCCACCAGAACTGTGACCCGCCATTGGTCTTGGCGAGCGAATAGCCGCGGCGCTGCAACTCGGATTCGCCCCCGGCGGCGCGTGCGCCCTGCAGATCATTCTCCTGCGCGGCGGCAGCGACCGGCGTCAGCGCCGTGGCCAGAAGCGTGAGCGCGGAGATCCCTTTGGTCAGACGTGTCTTCATGGCCATTCCCCTGTTGTTAAAGCTGTCCGAAGCGCATTGATCTCATCGTTACGCTTCCGTTTCGTGAAGCGCTGTCCTGCGCAAACCGTTTACCGTGCAAGCAGTTCCGCCCGACACTACTTTACCGTCCGCCGCCGCTCCGCAATAAGCACGGCCTTGTTCCGGAGAGGTTTGATGCAACGATGGCTGGCGGGTTTGATGATGGCGGGCGTGTGCGGGCTGGCGATGCCGGCTGACGCGCAACAGGCGGCGCAGCAACTGACGCTGGAGCGCGTCTTCGGCAGCCCCGACCTCGCCGGCACGACGCCGCGGGCGCTCAAGCTTTCGCCCGACGGGAAATATGTGACGCTGCTGCGCAACCGCACCAACGACCGCGATCGCTTCGACCTGTGGGCGATGGACACCGCGACGGGCGAGTGGCGGATGCTGGTCGACAGCAAGAAGATCGGCACCGGCGCCGAGCTGTCCGAGGCGGAGAAGATGCAGCGCGAGCGCGCGCGCATCGGCGGGACCAAGGGCATCGTCGCCTATGACTGGGCACCCGACGGCAAGGCGATCCTCGTCCCGCTCGACGGCGACCTCTATCTGGCGACCCTGGACGGACAGACCGTGAAGTTGGAGGGGCCGCCCGGTGAGCGCCTCAATGCGGAGATCAGCCCGAAGGGGAGCTTTGTCAGCTACGTGACCGGCGGTCGTTTGATGCTGGTCGATTTGACTGACACCGGGCGCGGGGGCGTGATCACCCCCGCTGAGTCAAACTCGGCCGTGCGCTGGGGCGAGGCCGAGTTTGTCGCGCAGGAGGAAATGGGCCGCCGCACCGGTTACTGGTGGTCGCCCGACGACAAGCGCATCGCCGTCCAGCGCTTCGACGAAAGCCCGGTCGGCATCGTCAGCCGCGCCGCGATCGGGGCCGAGGGCACGAAAATCTACGATCAGCGCTATCCCAAGGCGGGCACCGCGAACGTGCTGGTCGAACTCTATGTGATGAACCCCGACGGCAGCGGTCGGGTCAAGGTCGATCTGGGGACCGAGACCGACATCTATCTCGCCCGCGTCGATTGGACACCCGATGGCAAGACCCTGCTCGTCCAGCGCCAGAACCGCGCGCAGACGGTGCTCGACATGCTCGCGGTCGATCCCGCCACCGGCGCGTCGCGCGTGCTGTTCAGTGAAAAGTCGGGCGACAAGAGCTGGATCAACCTCTCCGACGCCTATCGCGCGCTAAGCGACGGCAGCCTGATCTGGTGGTCCGAGCGCGACGGCCACGGCCATCTCTACCGCTTCAAGGGCGGTGCGTGGACCCAGTTGACCAAGGGCGATTGGGAAGTCGCCGATATCGTCGGGATCGACGAGAAAAGCGGCCGCATCACCTTCACCGGCAACAAGGACGGCGTGCTCGAACGCCACCTCTACAC
>DATIGZ010000265.1:0-8750 GCA_035481255.1 Sphingomonas sp.
TGCGGCGGGGTCAGGATCACCCCGTCGGGCTGCAGCGCCGCAAGCGCCGCGGTCAGTTCGCGTTCGATATGATCGCTATGCGTATCGACCAGCTCGACGATCAGGCGATAGCCGTGTTCGGCGCAGGTGAGCATGCCACCGAGTAGCATTTGGTCGACCCAGTCGGTGCCGTCGCGCGCGCGCCAGCCATCGATCGTGCGTTCGCGGTCGTTGAGCGCCATGATGAGGTAGGAGCGCGACCCGCTCATCCGCTGCGCCGCGATCGACGGGACGTAGCCGAGCTTGGCGATCGACGCGCGGACGCGCTCGGCCATTTCGGGCCGCACGTTCGGCTCCTTGTTGATGACCCGGCTCACCGTCTGGAGCGAAACGCCGGCATCGGCGGCGACGTGACGGATCGTGACGGCCTGTTTGCGGCGTGCCATCTACTGTCTCTCAGGCCGCGAGCGGGTCGGCCGCGCCGCAATATTGCGCGACATAGGCGTGATGCTCGGGCAGCGTCGCGACGGTCCGCGTCACATCCTCACGCAGCGTGGTCATCAGCCGCCTCAGTTCCTCGTCGGACAGCTTCTCCGCGAGCGGGTGCCAGCTGCGCGGATCGACCCCCTGCCCCATCATCACCTGTACCCAGCTATTCTCCGCGAACAGCTCCTCGTTCTTGCGGAAGGTGCGCCCGGTCTCGCGGAAAAGCTCGATCTTCTGCGCCAGCGAATCCGGCACCGGCATATTGGCGACATGCCGCCAGAAGGCGCTGTCGCGTCGCTCGGTCGCTTTATAGTGCAGGATTACGAAGTCGCGGATCTGCTCGATATCCTGCCGCTGCTGCTCGTTGAACTCGGCGGCATCGCGCTCGCTGACCCGGCCATTGGGCATCAGCCGCACGAAGCGCAGCACGGCGCGCTGGATCAGGTGCACCGTGGTTGCCTCCAGCGGCTCGACGAAGCCGCCCGACAGACCGATCGCGACGCAGTTGCGGTACCATTGCCTGCGCCGCACACCGCCGCGGAACTTGATGTCGAACGGCTCGATCAGCGGCTCGCCCACGGTCGAGATCAGCCGGTGATGCGCCTCGTCGCGCGACAGATAGCCGCTGCTATACACAATACCCGCGCCCATCCGGTGCTGGAGGGGGATACGCCATTGCCAGCCGGCATCATGCGCGATCGCCTGCGTATAGGGCTGTGGCGGTCCCTGATGCTTCGCCTGCACCGCGATCGCGCTGTCATTGGGCAGCCAATGCCCCCAATCCTCGAACCCGGCGTGCAAAGCGCCTTCGATCAACAGGCCGCGAAAGCCGGTGCAATCGACGAACATGTCGCCCTCGATCCGCCGCTCCCCGTCCAGATGCAGCGCGGCGATGTCCCCGGTCTCGCCGTTCAATTCCACGCGCTGGATCTTGCCCTCGACCCGCTTCGTCCCCGCCTCCTCGGCGAGCTTGCGCAGGTAGCGGCCATACAGCGTCGCATCGACGTGATAGGCATAGTTCATCCTGTCCTGCGGCAGATGCGCGAACTTGCCCTGCATCGCCGCCGCCAGCTCGAGACAATAATCGTCATAGGGCTCGGGGAAGCCGCGCGATCGGGCGTAGAGCCAAAAGTGCTGGAACCCGGCGGACCAGTGATCCTTCCCCGACAGGCCGAAGCTGTGGAAATAGCTGTGCCCGTCATGCTTCCAGTTGTCGAACAGGATGCCGAGCTTGAAGGTTGCCTGCGCCGCACGCATGAACTCGGCCTCACCGATGCCAAGGATGCGGTTGAAGTTGACCAGAGGCGGGATGGTCGACTCCCCCACCCCGATCGTCCCGATCTGCTCGGACTCGACGAGCGTGAGGTCGATCGTATGGCCCATCGTCCGGCTGATCGCGGCGGCGGCCATCCAGCCGGAGGTTCCGCCGCCCGCAATGACGACGCGCGTGGGACGCTTCCCGGTCATTGGCTGAGCTGCCGCAGCAGATAGGCGCGGATGCGCGACGCGGTTTCGGGGGTCAGCGGGTCGAGGATGCTGCGTGTTCCCTCGGGCAGATGTTCCGTCACGTCTTCCCCATTCTCAAAGACATAATGGTCGAACAGCGCTCGCCACCGCGCCTTCTCATTCAGCGGCAGGTCGCGAATCGCGAGCAATGCGTGGTGCAGCGCATCCTCCGGCTGACCCAGCCAGCCGGGCGTCTCGCGCCACCAATAGTTGATCAGCACGTTGAACGGCTCCAGCCCCTCGACATGGTGGTACCACATCGAGGGCACGAAGATCGCGTCGCCCGGCTCCAGTTCGGCGACCTGAGCGTGCGCCAGCGCCTCGTGAAACCTGGGATGCGTCGTGAAGTTGGGCGCGGCGAAATCAACCATGCTCACCGCGCGCCCGGCGGGCGTATTGTCGAGCGGGCCGAGATAGAGGTTGCGGAACTGATCAGGCGGAAACAGCGTGAAGCGCCGCCGTCCCGCCGCGACACAGGCGAGATTGTCGGGAAAGTCGTTATGCGCCGCAATCCGCGTGCGCGTGCCGATCCAGATGCCCGCCCGGCACCGCCGGACGCCGAGATCGACATGGTTGTCGGCGTGAAGCCCGTCGAAGAAATCGTGCACGTCGGTCGATGCGACATAGATGGGCGGTGCGGCCGGATCGTGCTCCGCCGCATCCATATCGGCAAGGATGTCGCCGAGCCGCCCGCGCAGAGTGCGGAAATTCACCGCCATGTCAGGGCCGTAGAAGATGCGCGCATCGCCCGCCGCATTACCCACCGCCACCGTGAACGGCACGTCGCGATGCTTGCCGAGCAGGTAAGCGCGCGCTTCGCTGCCCGACTGCTTCGCGGCCGCGACCAAGGGCCAGCCGGCGACCAGCCCGCGCACCACGAACGGCGCCAGCGCCTCCCGCAGCCGCAGGTCGAGCTCCGCGGCGCTCATCACCGCGACCTCCGGGACCGCGGCAAGCCCGCTCAAGGGGCCTGGGTCGGCCTCAGCCATCGCCCAGCCGTCTGTTCTTGCGCGCGATCAGCGCGTTGAAATTGCCGATCGAGGCCACCGCCATGAAGATCGGCATCAGGTGCCCCTCGGCATGCAGCGCACCCAGCGCCGCCGCGTCAAGCGCGCTCAGCCGCGCCTCGTCGATGACGTGGAAGCCGACCAGCCGGTTGACCGACCCGTCGTCCAGCGTGATCTCAAGCGTCAGCGGCTCGAGCAGCTCATGGCGCCGCAGTGCCGAAAAGAAATCGCCCGACGCGCGCCAGCCCTCGTCCAGCTCGCCAAGCTGTCCGGCAACCGTCTCCAGATAGGATGTTGGACGCCCGGTATCGTCGAACACGCGCCAGCCCGCGCCGACCCGCGGGCTGGCCAGGTCGACATGCACCTGCCGCGCATCCTCCGCGCCGCCGATCAGGAAGGGCTGAACGGCCATCGCCAGCGGAACATAGTCCGCGTCCCACGCGACACCCTTCAGGAACAGGTTCTCCCCGTCCTCAAAGCCGAACAGCGCGAGCGCGGTGAACGCCTCGCGGTCCGCATTGCGCCTGAACAGGATCGGATAATGCGCCTGAACCCGCCGGAACTCGGCGGGCATCGTCACGCAGCTCATCACCCCGTCGCCCAGCGCTTCATCGCGTTCGCGGCGGACACGCAACTCGCGATGCGCCTCCGCCGTCAACACTGCGTGACTCGTCACCGTTTCGCCCATTGCCTCTCCATCCTAGCTCCACCCCGTAACAAAAAAAGGCCACCCTCCGAAGAGGGTGGCTGGGGAGGAGGCTCAGAAATTGAAGCGCACGCCGGCCGCGTAGCGGGCATAGCCGGGCGAAGCGAAGTAGACGTTGCGATCGGAACGGCGATGCCCGCGGCGGCTCTCGCCGGTCAGGTTGATGACCTCGCCGAACACGGTCAGCCCCGGCATGAACTCATAGCTCGCGCTGGCGTCGATCTGACCATAATCCTCGACATAGAAGGGGTTGGCCCCCGTTCCGGAGAGGAACTTCTGACGCCAGTTGTACGCGACACGGGCTTGCAGACCGTTCTTGTCGTAGAACAGTACCGCGTTGGCGCTGTCGCTTAAGCCCGTCAGCGCGAATTGCGTGACCGACCAGGGCTTGGTGTTGTCATAGGTCGCGTCGCCACGGACGACCGTATAGTTCAGGATGGCGCCGAAGCCGGTTTCCCAGAAGCTGTGCTGGACCGCGAACTCAAAGCCGTAGAGGTTCGCCGTCTGGTCGCTGTTGACCGGCGTGTTCACCTGGAACGGCACCAGCGGATCCTCAGGCAACGCGAAGATCTTGCCCGTGATATAGCCCGCCGGATCCACACCGGTCCGCTGGGTCGATCCGGGGAAGTTCACGAAGATGTACTGGCGGATATCCTGCACGCTGGCATTGGCGCCCAGCGCCGCGATCGCGGCCTGATAGCGCGGCCCGTTCGCGACGGTACGCAGGCCGAACGCGCTTTCGGTGATCCGGTCCTGCGAGATGAAGTTCTCGACATCCTTGTTGAAGAAGCCGACCGAGATGTAGCTGCTGGGCCCGTAATACCACTCCGCCGACAGATCGATGTTCTTCGACTTGTAGGGAAGCAGGCCGGGGTTGCCTCGGCTGCCCGTGCCGAAAGCGATGCGGAACTGCGTGTCGAGCGTCAGGCCGCCCTGAAGGCTCGCATAGTCCGCACGGGTGATCGTGTGGCTGTACGAGGCGCGCAGCTTCACATTGTCGAACGGCGAGATGTCGAAGTCGATCGCGGGGAGCCAGACCTCGTAGTCACCCTTGAAGCGCGAGAAGTCCGACTGACCCGAATAGGCGATATAGAACTCGTTCGCCGCATCCCATGACGTGCCGTTGGGGATCGGCACCAGCGCGGAAGAGTCGATATTGGTATGCTCGTAGCGCACACCGGCCACGACATGCGCGTCGTTACCGAACGCGCTGAACTTGCCCGCGACCTGAACATAGGGCGACAGCGTCTTTTCGGTGATGCGGCGGTCGATCGTGTAGTCGGCGAGGCAGGTGCCTGCCGGCGCCTTGCCGGTCTGGGCCCGGCTACAGGTGCCGTAGCGCTGCTCGATCAAATCCACCATCCGCTCGAAATCGAAGCTGTAGAGGCTCGGGATGATGTTGGCCGCACCGTCCAGCCCCCGGAACTTGTCGGGCAGCGACACCAGCTTGAAGATGTCGTCGGGGATATCCGACGCCGGCCCGGCGCCGCTCCACGTCTCGTTTTGCAGGAAGCCATAGGCCGACCGCACCTTGTTCTCGATGTACGAGACGCCGAAATCGATGCTGTCGAGCAATCCGCCTTCGTGATCGTAGCGCGCCTTGAGCTGCGCCTGATTGATCTCGTCGCGGAAATAGGCGTTCCGGAACGCGTTACCGGTTGGCATGATCTGCCCGGCATCGAGCGGGTTGAAGCCCGGATGGAAGGCCGTGGAAATGACCGGCAGATAGGTGTCGAAGTTGATCCCCTGGCTCGACAGGCCGACCACCGCATTGCCCACCGACACGCTGGTGCCGTATTTGTTGGTCGGCTTCGACGTCGCGGTCGAATGGTGGAAGTCGAGCTGCGCGGTGACTCCGCCCGGCGCCTCCCAGGTCAGGTTGCCGCCGAACGAGTGGTTCTCGCTGCGGTTCGCGGTGAGCGCGCCGCTATAGGAAAGGTCCTTGCGCTCGGCCGCGCCGAAGGCTTCCGAGTAGAAGACCGGCCCGGCGACGGGGCCGTCAGTCCACGAGCTCGACGTGTTGTTGTGGTTGAACCAGATGCCGACGCTGCTCGTGCGGACCTCAACCGTGTTGCGCGAATAGGTGTAATCGAACGTCGCGGTCAGCGACTCGATCGGACGGAATTGCAGCACCAGCTGCCCGTTGATCCGCTCGCGCTCGATATCGTTGAGGTTGTACGATCCGTTCTGCGGCACTTCGTAGACGTCGTTCGCGTCGGGCCGGTTGGTGATGTTGGCGTAGCGCGGGTCGCCGGGCTGCGCGAGCGAACCCCAGTTATTCTCGCTGCCCAGATAGCCGTCGCGCCAGTCGGTCTTGTAGTCGTTGTTGCTGGCCTTGCGCTTCTGGTACGAACCCGCGAGCAGGATGCCGATCTTGTCGTCGGCCAGCGTCGTGCTGAAGATGCCCGACACTTCGGGCGTGATCTCATCCCCCTGGTTGTACGAGGTGTCGAGCACACCCTTGACCGCGATGCTGCCGCGCATGCCGGGCCGGTCGAGCGGGCGCGGCGTCTTGATGTTGATCGACGAACCGATGCCGCCGGACGGGATCGCGGCGCGGCCGGTCTTGTAGACCTCCACCCCGGCAACGCCTTCCGAAGCCAGGTTGGCAAAGTCGAACGAACGCGTCGCCGGTGCGCTGGCGCCGTCGCCCAGACCCGAAGTCGGCATCTGGCGGCCATTGAGCGTCACCAGGTTGAACTCAGGGCCAAAGCCGCGGACGGTGACGAACGACCCCTCGCCGTTCGAGCGGTCGATCGACACGCCGGTGATGCGCTGAAGAGACTCAGCCAGATTGGTGTCGGGGAACTTGCCGATATCCTCGGCGGAGATCGCGTCGACGACGCCCTGCGCGTCGCGCTTGATCGTCATCGCCTGCGCAAGGCTGGCGCGGATGCCGGTGACGAGGACCTCTTCCGCTTCCTCGGTCGGCGGCGGCGCGTCCTGCGCATCCTGTGCCAGTGCCGGAGTCGCGGCCATCGCCAGCGTCGAAGCTCCGATCGCCAGTCGAATCGCCAGACGTGCATTTGAGCGAGTCGTGCCCCGCATCTTCATCCTCCCCTTCAGCGGCGCGGTGGATCCGCACTCGTTGAGAACGTTCACTTGAACCCATTGTACAACGTTGTCAAGCGCCGCCCATTCGGTATACGGCATTTCTAGAATGGCGGAAAACCGCTATTGTGAACGTTCTCAATTTATGCTGTCGTGCTTGCAAACAATCAGGCCGGACATGCCGGACTTCAGGAGAGGAATACGCATGAGCAGGACCATCGCCGCGTTGCTCGCGGCCAGCGCGATCACAGTATTCACAGCCACTTCGGGCGTCGCGCAGCAGGCTCCTGCCAAGGCGGCCGACGCCCGCGCCCGCGCCGATTCGATCGTCGCGCGGATGACGCTCGACGAGAAGATCGCGCTGGTCCACGGCATCTTCCCGCCCTTCGGCAAGGGCAAGACGCAGAACGAACTGATCCCGTCGGCTGGTCATATCGACGGCGTACCGCGACTCGGCGTGCCGCTGGTGCGGGAGAGCGACGCGTCGCTCGGCGTCGCCAACCAGGTCGAACAGCGCAAGGGCGACGTCGCCACCGCCCTGCCCTCCAGCCTCGCCACCGCCGCGACCTTCGATCCGGAGATCGCGCGGGCTGGCGGCGCGATGATCGGGGCCGAGGCGCGCGCCAAGCGCTTCAACGTGCTGCTTGCGGGCGGCGTGAACCTCAACCGCGATCCCTGGGGCGGGCGCAATTTCGAATATCTGGGTGAGGACCCGCTGCTCGCGGGTGAACTGGGCGGCGCACATATCGCGGGCGTCCAGTCCAACCACATCGTCTCGACCATCAAGCACTTCGCACTCAATTCGCAGGAAACCGGCCGCATGGTGCTCGACGCGCGGATCGGCGAGGCGGCGCTGCGCGAGAGCGACCTGCTCGCCTTCCAGATCGCGATCGAGAAGGGCAAGCCGGCCTCGGTCATGTGCGCATACAACAAGGTCAATGGCGACTGGGCGTGCGAGAACGACTTCCTGCTCAATCAGGTGCTCAAGCGCGACTGGGGCTATCGCGGCTGGGTGATGAGCGACTGGGGCGGCGTGCATTCGACCGGAAAGGCAGCGAAGGCGGGGCTGGACCAGCAATCGGGACAGGAGCTCGACCGTGCGTTGTACTTCGCCGAACCGCTCAAGGCTGCGGTCGAGAAGGGCGAGGTGCCGACGGCACGGCTCGACGACATGGTCGCGCGCTATCTCACCGGACTGATCGAGAGCGGTGCCTATGACGCGCCGATGCCCGCTGCGGCGCAAACGCCCGACTATGCCGCAAACGCGCTGGTCGCGCAGCGCGCGGCCGAGGCGGGGATCGTGCTGCTCAAGAATCAGGGCGATCTCCTTCCCCTTGCCGCTACCGCGAAGAAGATCGTTGTGATCGGTGGCGCCGCCGATGCGGGCGTGCTGTCGGGCGGCGGATCGAGCCAGGTGCGGTCGGTCGGCGGCGCGCCGATCGAGATTCCGCTCGCCCACGGTCCGGCATCGTCGTTCGTGCGCGTGACCTATCACGCCTCCTCCCCGCTCGACGCGCTGCGCAAGGCGCTGCCGGGCGCGCAGGTCAGCTTTGTCGACGGACGCAACCTCAACGCCACCGTCGACGCGGCGAAGGCGGCCGACCTCGCGATCGTGTTCGGCACGCAATGGACGACCGAGGCGGAGGACGTGCCCGACCTCAAGCTCCAGAACCATCAGGATGCGCTGATCGCCGCGGTCGCCGCCGCACAACCGAAGACGGTCGCCGTCCTCACCACCGGCGGCCCGGTGACGATGCCCTGGCTCGATCGCGTGCCGACAGTGATTCAGGCGTGGTACCCCGGCCAGCGCGGTGGTGAAGCGATCGCCAACATCCTGACCGGCAAGATCAACCCGTCGGGCCGTCTGCCGATCACCTTCCCGGCGCATGAGGGACAGGCGCCCCGCCCCGCTCCCGTCGGTCTCGATACCTTCACTTCACTTCAGGCAGCGGCCGCGGCGAACCCGGCAAACCCCGGCGCCTATGAACTCAAGAGCTTCCCGGTCGACTATGTGG
>DATIGZ010000266.1:0-12443 GCA_035481255.1 Sphingomonas sp.
CCCGTAAAGTCGCTCATAGCCCGCCGCATCGTAACGCGCGCCCCGTGCCCATTCCGCAGGAACTGGATAAGTCTCGCCGGTCATCGCCTCTCCTCTCGCGCGGGAGCTGTAGTTTCCGGCCTTGAAAAGGGCAACGCCATCGCCGCTTTCGCGACCTTAAGCTACGGTGGTAGCGATCCCAGCCAAAGGTCCGTGCGGATCAGGCCTTGGAGTTGGCATATTGCTGCGTGCCGCGCGTGATCACGCGATCGCCCTCCATGATCTCCGCGATCGCGATATCGGGCTGGGCCAGGATCTCGGCATAGAGCGGCGCGAAGTCGGTTTCGACCGTCGCCCGGAGCAGCGTGTCGAAATCCGGGATCACGAAGTAGTTCTGCTGGAAATCGTCGATCCGATACTCGGTCCGCATCACGCGCTTCAAATCGAAACCGATGCGGTTGGGGCTGTCGCTGTCGAGCGCGAAACGGCTCTCGCCGAAGCTCGACACGATCCCCGAGCCATAGATGCGCAGGTCGCCCGCTTCCTCGATCAGCCCGAACTCGACCGTGTACCAATAGAGGCGGGAGAGCTGCTTCAATGCGCCCAGCTCCATCGCGCGGCCGCCGCCGCGGCCATAGGCCTCCATATAATCGGCGAACACCGGGTCGGCGAGCATCGGGACATGGCCGAACACGTCGTGGAACACGTCCGGTTCCTGCAGATAGTCGAGCTGGTCCGCTCGCCGGATGAAATTGCCTGCGACGAAACGGCGGTTGGCCATGTGATCGAAGAACACATCGTCGGGGACGAGACCGGGCACCGCGACCACCTGCCAGCCGGTCAGCTTCATCAGGCGTTCCGACAGTTCCTCGAACCGGGGGATGCCCCCGTCGGACAGCTTGAGCAGGTCGAGACCATGCAGATAGGCCTTCGACGCGCGGCCGGGGAGCAGCTTGATCTGACGCGCGAACAACGTGTCCCACACGGCATGTTCCTCTGCCGTGAATGCGTCCCAATTCTGCGGGATCGTCCAGTCGGCCGCCGCACCCTCCGGCGGGCGGTCGAGAACATGGGTTTCATTCATCATTCCTCCCTATAGCATGGCCGAAGTAACGACGGAAACCAGATGGGCCGCCATGCAGCGCTGGAATCGCGCGAAACCGCCCCTATCTCGGTCGAAGGTGACTGAATGACGTTGAATACCGAAGCCAAAGCCCCGCCGATGGCGGCGATGCTCGCCGAATGGCCCCGCGCGGCGTGGAGCCTGTCCACCCTGCCCTTTGCCTGGCCCGATCTGATGCAGGCGCCGCGCGGCGACGGGCGGCCGGTGCTGACGCTGCCCGGGCTGGTCAATGGCGACATGTCGAACCTCGTCATGCGCCACTATCTCGACGCGCTGGGCTATCGCGCGCTGCCATGGGAACTGGGCCGCAATTTTGGCCCGCGTGCGATCGGCGCGGAAGGCGAGCGGCTGTTCGAGCGGATCGCCGCGATTCATGAAGAGACCGGCGAGAAGGTGACGCTGATCGGCGTCAGTCTGGGCGGGATCATGGCACGCGTCGCGGCGCACCGGCATCCCGAGCTGGTGCGCGAGGTGATCACGGTCAGCTCGCCCTTCGCCGGCCTGCCCAAGGCGACCAATGTGTGGCGGGTGTTCGAGCTGGCGTCAGGCCAGCGCGCCGACGATCCGACGGTGCGCGCTTTTCTCGAGGAAGCGGCATCGCCGCTGCCCGTCCCCGCCACGGCGATCTGGAGCCGCAGCGACGGACTGGTCAACGGCATGTGCTGTCACGAGGAAGAGCAAGGTGACGCCCGATCGATCGAAGTCGTCAGCTCGCACCTGTGGGTTCAGATGAAGCCCGAAGTGCTGCGCGCCATCGCCGAGACGCTGGGCAATGGCGAGCGCGAAGCCTAGTCCACGGACCTAGTCCTTACCGGGCTCCGGATCACCGGCCCGATAGCCCTGATACGGCCCGCAATTGTCGGGGTCTTTACGGCAGGCCTCTTCATGCTTCTTGCGCTCGCGGCCTTCGCGGGCCTCCTGCTTGCGCAGCTTGCGGCCAGCGTTGCGGTCGGCCTCGTCCTGGCTGGTGGTTGCCCAGTCGGCGGTCTGTCCAACCGCCTTGACCGGCAGCGTGACGATATCGACCGCGGTCTTGGCGATACAGCCGCCCGCGAGCAGCGGCAGCGCAGCGACGACGACAATCAAACCCTTGCGCATGAAGCAAACTCCCAACCGATCAGCGAACATGCCGATCGCGCGCCTCGACCCCCTGATAAGGGAAATCGGTGAAGAAGCCATCCACTCCCGCGGCGAGATGGCGTGAAATCTCCTCGTTCAGCCGCCCGTGACCGGCCGGGTTGATCCCGTCGCGCAGCCCCGAAGGCAGGAAGAAATTCTCGGCGCGGAGGGTCCAGGGATGGACCTTGAGCCCCGCAGCATGCGCGTCCGCGACCAGCGGCGTGACGGTGCCATCGCCCTTCACCACCATCGCCTTGGCCGGACCGATTCCGGTGGCATAAGCGGCGACCGCCTTCAGCCCCTCGGGCGTGATCATCGCGGCATAGCTCGGCTGCGCACCATCAGCCGGGCCGCCCTCCGCGTCGAGCAGCTGGATCAGCGGAACCCGGGTCAGTTGCCTCAACGCCTTGAGGTTGTTCACCTCGAACGACTGGATGAACACCGGCGCATCGGCGCGGTCCCAGCCCGCCGCCTTGAGCTCCGCGACCAGCGCCGCCTCCAGCGGCAGGCCAATGCCGGCGAAATAGGTCGGGTGTTTGGTCTCGGGATAGATGCCAATCGTGCGGCCGCTCTTCGCCGAAGCGGATTTGGCGAGAGCGATCACCTCCCGCAGCGTCGGCACCTCGAACTGGCCGTCATATTTGGTGTTGCCGCGGCGGAGCAGGGGCAGCCGTTCCCTGGCGCGCAGCGTCTTGAGCTCGGCGAGGGTGAAATCCTCGGTGAACCAGCCGCTATGCCGGGTCCCGTCGATCACCTTGCTCGTCTTGCGGTCCCTGAATTCGGGGTGCGATGCCACGTCGGTGGTGTCGGTGATGTCGTTCTCATGCCGCGCGACGAGCTGGCCGTCCCGGGTCATCACCAGATCGGGCTCGATGAAGTCAGCGCCCTGCTCGATCGCGAGGCTGTACGCCGCGAGCGTATGCTCGGGCCGCTCGCCGCTGGCGCCGCGGTGCGCGATGACGATTGGCTTGGACGAGATGACGGCCTCCTGTGCGAGCGCGGGAGCCGTGACCATAATCAGTGCAAGCGCGGCTCGCCACATGCCCGGCATCGCCCTATCTCCTTCGGAAAGCACGACCGGCTATTCGATTCGGATGACAGTCTAGAGGCAATGGCGGACAACGACAGCGTGATTGCGGCGGCGCGGGCCTGGGCGGGAGAGCCGATGGCGCTGGCGACCGTCATCTCGACCTGGGGCTCCGCGCCGCGCCCGCGCGGATCGCATCTGCTGGTGCATGGCGACGGGCGGTTCGAGGGATCGGTGTCGGGCGGGTGCGTCGAGGCCGACATTCTGACCGTTGCCGGGCAGGTGATCGGCGGGGCCGGGTTTCAGCGGCGGCGCTATGGCGTGGCAGACGCGGCGGCGTGGGAGGTGGGCCTCCCCTGTGGCGGCGAGATCGAGGTGATGGTGCAGCCGGTGGCACGGCATGGCTTCGATCCGGCGCTGTTCGAGAGGATCGCGGCGGCGCGTGGCGAGGGGCAGTCGCTAGAGGTGGTGACCGATCTGGCGACCGGTCGCAGCGGGATCGAACAAGTTGAAGGCGACACGTTCGCCAACCGCTACGAACCACCGCGCCGGCTGCTGATCGTGGGCGCGGTGCAGATCGCGCAAGTGCTCGCGGGTCTCGCGCGCGAGTTGGGGATCGCGACGGTGGTGATCGATCCGCGCGGGCGCTTCCTGACGCCCGAGCGCTTTCCCGGTGTGACGCTCGACGACCGCTGGCCCGATGAGGCGGTGACGGCGTTGAAGCCCGACGGCGCGACCGCGGTGGTGACGCTGAGCCACGATTCCAAGATCGACGATCCGGCGCTGCTCGCCGCACTGAACGCGGGCGCGGGCTATGTCGCGGCGCTGGGATCGCGCAGAAGCCATGCGGCGCGGCGGGAACGATTGGCCGCGGCAGGGCTTTCCATCGGGCAGATCGACCGGATCGACGGTCCGGCCGGAATCGATATCGGCGCGATCGGTCCGGCGGAGATCGCGCTGTCGATCGCGGCGGGAATGGTGAGGAGCCTGCATGATCGGAGCTGAGCAAGTCGCGTTGGTGCTTCTGGCCGGAGGACGTTCGCGGCGGTTCGGGTCCGACAAGCTCACCCGGCTCTATCTGGGACGCCCGCTCGGCCTGCATGTCGTCGTCGCGCTTGAGGCGGTGCCGTTCCGCGAGCGGATCGCGGTGGTCTCGCAGACCACGCTCGACCTCGCCTCGTGCGGCTATCGCATCGTCCGCAACGACGATCCCGGCGCGGGCATGGGCCGGTCGCTGCGGCTGGGGGTCGAGGCGGCATGCGCAAGCGGCGCGGAGGCGGTGCTGATCGCGCTCGCCGACATGCCGCGCGTCACCGCCACCCACATCTATCGCCTGCTCGACCGCGCCGAGGGGCCGGACGCGATCGTCGCGTCGAGCGACGGGGTGATCCCGCGCCCGCCGGTGCTGTTCGGCTGCGCGCATTTCGGTCAGTTGCTGCGCAGCGAAGGCGATATGGGCGCGCGCGACCTGGTGAAGCACGGCCACCATGTCGTCACCTCCCCCGCCGAGCTGGTCGACATCGATACGCCCGAGGATCTGGCGACGCTGATCCATGGATGACCAGGCACTGGCGATCGCGCTGGGATTGTTCTCGGCGCTGACGCTGGCACTCGCCAACACCGCGGTGAAGAAGGGACAGGACATCCTTGTCGGCCGTGCGGTGCTGTCGTCGATCGCGGCGCTGCTGGTTGCGCCCTTCGCGCTGGTCGTGCCGCTGCCCAATGCCGCGACGTGGCACGCGCTGGCATGGGCTATCCCGGCGCATTTCTTCTACCAGATCTGTCTGATCCGGGCGATGCAGCGCGGGGAGCTGAGCCTTGTCTTCCCGATCATGCGCGGTGCCGCGCCGCTGCTGACCGCCGGCTTTGCGGTGGTCGTCCTGCGCGAGCATCTGCCCGCGATCGCATGGGCAGGACTGGTAATCGCGACCGGCGCGGTGGTGGCCTTCGCGCTGCCCGCGCGCGGAGTCTCGCTGCGCGCCCATCCCGACAAGGCCGCGATGGGCTGGGCGCTGGCGACCGCGCTGGGCGTCGCGCTCTACAACATGACCGACGCGCGCGGGGTGCGCGCGGCGCCTGACCCGTTCACCTATATCGTCTGGCTGTTCATGCTCGACGCGGTTTGCGTGACGGCGATCGCGCTGACCCTGCGGCGGCGGGAGTTGCGGCGCGCGATCGCCGAGACGTGGCGGACGGGCGCGGCCGCGGGCGCGCTGTCGATCGCCTCGTTCGGCGCGGCGCTCTACGCCTATTCGCTGATCGAGGTGGCGAAGGTCTCGGCGCTGCGCGAAACCGCCGTGGTCTGGGCAGCGCTGATCGGCAGTCGCTTCCTGGGCGAAGGGTTGGGGCAGCGCCGCATTCTCGCCGCGCTCACGCTGGCCGGCGGACTGGTGCTGCTCCAGTTCGGGTGAACCCGCTCACGGCACCGCCCTCATATGGTGCTGCCGCTGGGTGCCGTGCGGGGAAGCGGGCTGGTGCGGCGACCTATTCGTGCCGCAGCGCGTCGATGGGGTTGAGGCTCGCCGCGCGCCGTGCCGGGAAGAAGCCGAACACCACCCCGATCACCGCCGAGATCAGGAACGCGATGACGTTGATCTGCGCATCGAACATCCACGGCACCTGCATCAGCGGCGTCAGAATGCCGATCGCGACCTGCGCCAGCACCAGTCCCATGATTCCGCCCAGCACCGACAGCACGATCGCCTCGACGAGGAACTGCAGCAGCACCTCGCTCGCGATCGCGCCGATGGCGAGGCGGATACCGATCTCGCGCGTGCGCTCGGTCACCGAGACGAGCATGATGTTCATGATCCCGATCCCGCCGACGATCAGGCTGATCGCCGCCACCGCCGCGACGATGCGGGTGAGCAGGGTCGTGCTCTGCGTCATCGTCGCGCTGATCTGAGCGGTGTCGAAGATATTGAAATTGTCCTCGGCGCCCGGCTCGATCCGCCGCCGCTCGCGCAGCAGGTCGCTGAGCGAGGACTGGACCTGTGCGCTGTCATAGGCACTGTCCACACCCACCAGCATCAGGCGGATATCGCGGCTGCCGGTGAAGCGGCGCTGGACCATCTTGATCGGCATGATGACGACATCGTCCTGATCGCCGCCGAAGCCCGCCTGTCCCCGCGTCGAGAGGGTTCCGATCACGTCGCAGGAGATGTTGTTGACGCGCATCCGCTGGCCCACCGCGCGACCACCGCGAAACAGGTTCTGGCGCACCGTATTGCCGATGATGCAAACCGACTTGCCCGCCGCTTCCTCCGCCGGAGAGAAGGTGCGGCCGCCGGTCAGCGGCCATGGCTGGACCTTGAAGAAGTCGCTGGTGGTGCCGTTGACCGTGGTCGACCAGTTGGCGCCCTCATGGATCGCGGTGCCTGTGGTCTGCGCTTGCGGCGCGACCGCGGTGACGCCGGCGATCTGCTCCTTCACCGCTTCTACATCGGCTTCCTCGAAGTCGGGCGGACGCGGCCCGCCGCCGCCACGGCCGAAGCCCTGACCGGGGCGCACCTGAAGGATGTTGGTGCCGAGGCTAGCGATCTGCTGCTGCACCGCCGCGGTGGTGGCGTTGCCGAGGGTGACCATCGCGACCACCGCCGCGACCCCGATGATGATGCCGAGCGTGGTCAGGAACGAGCGCAGCTTGTGCCGCAGGATCGACCGGATCGCTAGGGTGAAGGTGGTGCCGAGCATCAGGCCAGGACCCCGGCTTTCCGGCCTGCGCCGTCACCCGCATCGATACGCTCGACCAACCCGTCCTTGAAGTGGACGATGGTGTGCGCGAACGCGGCCATGTCGGGTTCGTGTGTCACCATCAGCACGGTGATGCCGCTGTCCTTGTTGAGGCTGGTGAGCAGTTCCATGATCTCGATCGAGCGCGCCGAATCGAGGTTGCCGGTCGGCTCATCGGCGAGCAGCACGGCGGGGCTGGTGACGATCGCGCGGGCGATGGCGACGCGCTGCTGCTGGCCGCCCGAAAGCTCGGCCGGCGTGTGATCCCACCAGTCGGCAAGCCCGACCTTCTCCAGCGCGGCCATGCCCAGCTCATGCCGGGTCTTCCGATCCTCGCCGCGATAGAGCAGGGGCAGTTCGACATTCTCCAGCGCGTTGGTGCGCGAGAGCAGGTTGAACCCCTGAAACACGAAGCCGAGATACTTGCGCCGCACCAGCGCGCGTTCATCGCGGTCGAGCTTCTCGATATGCACGCCCTTGAACTGGAACTCCCCGCTGGTCGGCACGTCGAGACAGCCAAGGATATTCATCGTCGTCGACTTGCCCGAACCCGACGGTCCCATCACCGCGACGAAATCGCGCTCGGAAATATCGAGATCGACGCCCTTGAGCGCCTGAAACGCGGTCGCGCCCTCGCCGAACACCTTGGTGATACCGCGCAGACGGATGATCGGATCGGCGTCAGCCACCCGTAGCGCCCCCGCTCGCGCGCCGCTGGCCGCCGGAGCCACCCGACTTGCGCTGGCCCGAGCCGGAGGAATCGCCCGCATACTGGCCGGTGATGACCTCCATCCCTTCCTTGAGGTCGCCGGAAAGGACCTCGGTGACCTGCCCGTTGGTGTCGCCGGTCGTCACCTGCAACGCTTGCGGCTGGCCATCGGCGCCCTTCACATAGACCGTCTGGCGCGCGCCGCGGGCGATGGTCGCCGACTTTTCCGCACCGCCTTGCCCGCGCCGTCCGCGCCGTGGCACCAGCGCGCCGGCCATGCCGCCGCCCGCCTGCGGCGCGTTCGCGTCGGTCGGGGTGAAGCGCAGCGCGGCGTTGGGGACGAGCAGGACATTATTCTTCTGCAACGTCACGATCTCCGCCGTCGCGGTCATGCCCGGCCGCAACTTCTGCTCGGCGTTGGCGACGCTGAGCGTCGCGCCATAGGAAACGACCTGCGCGCTCGTCGTCGAAGTCGTGGTCGATGTGCTGGTCTGCGCCGACAGGTTCGAACCGACATCGACGCGCTGGATCGCCGCCGGGAAGGTCTCGCCGGGGAAGGCATCGACGACGAACGAAGCTTTCTGCCCGTCCCTGACCTGCCCGACGTCCGCTTCGTCGATCGCGACCTCAAGTTCCATCGCGCTCAGATCTTCCGCGATCACGAACAGGGTCGGCGTGTTGAACGACGATGCCACGGTTTGTCCGGGCTCGACCTGCCGTGCGAGCACCACGCCGTTGACCGGCGAACGGATGATCGCGCGGTTGCGCTGAGTGACGTTCGACCGCAGGCCCGCTTGCTGCGCGGTCACCTGAGCCTGGCTTGCCCGCAAGGTCGCCTGCGCGCGCGCGACCGCGGCGCGGGCGTTGTCCATCTCGGTCTTGGCCGGCACGCGCCCGCCCGACAGGCGGCTCACTTCCTCGAACCGGTTGAGCTGCGCGCGCGCCTCGGTCAGCGTCGCCTGATTCTGCGCGACCGTCGCCTGCGCGGCGGCAACACCGGCCTGTCCCTGCTCGATCTGGTCGTCGAGTACCGCCGGGTCGATCAGCGCGAGCGGCTGGCCGGCGGTGACCCGGTCGTTCACATCGACCAGCACCTTGGTGATCTTGCCCGACAATTCGGAGCCGACCTGAACCTGATTGGTCGGTGCGAGCTTGCCCGTCGCCGAGACCGTGACGGTGAGCGATCCGCGCTCAACCTTCTGCGTGGCGAAACCGGCTTGCTCGCCGCTCCCGAAATAGCGCCAAAGCCCGAATACCACCGCAAGTACCACCAGCGCGAGCAGGATCCACTTGGCATAGCGCTGCCACGCGGGCGTCACCTTGCCGCCGAGGAATTCGTCGAGCTTGGGATTGGGGTTCGCGTCGGCCATCAATTTTGTCCGCTTGTGATCGCGGGCGCGGGAACGCGCTCCGGCGTTGGGGTGGTGCCCGCGTCCCAGCCACCGCCGAGCGCGAGATAGAGCTGGATCAGCGCGGTCGCCTGATCCGAACGCGCCTGAAGCAGGCCGTTGCGCGCGGAGATCAGCGCGGCCTCGCTCTGGCTGAGCGTCAGGAAGTCGGTGAGGCCAGCGCGGTACGAACTGCGCGACAGGATCGCGCTGTTGTTCGCCGCGTCGAGCGCGATCACGAACTCACGCTCGCGGCGCTGCGCCGCCTGAAGCGCGACGATGGCGTTTTCGACATCCTCAAGCGCGCTCAGCACCGCCTGCTTATAGGCATAGAAGGCGCCGTCCGCGGCCGCCTGTGACGACCGGATCTGCGATCGGGTGCGGCCCGCGTCGAAGATCGTCTGGGCGATATTGGCGAATACGCGGCCGGTTATGATGTCGAAGATGCTGCCGATATTCGACGCGCCGGCATCGATGCTCCCGCCCAGCGACAGCGAAGGGTAGAGCTGCGCCTCCGCCACGCCGATCCGCGCGACCGCGGCGGCGAGCGCACGCTCGGCGGAGCGCACGTCGGGACGCTGGCGCAGCGTGTCGGCGGGAATGCCGACGGCGATCGCCGCCGGTCCGTGCGGGACAGGACGCACCGCCTCCATCTCGCCCTTGAGCGCGCCGGGAGCCTGACCGGTGAGAACACCCAGCCGCGAGACCGCGCCGTTGTAGCTCGCTTCGATATTCGGGATCGACGCCGCGGTCTGCGCGCGGCTTGAGCGTGCCTGCTCCTGATCCAGCGAGGAGACGAGACCGGCCTGCACGCGGAAACCCGCAATCTCCAGATTGTCGTCCTGAATGGCGAGGCTGTCGCGCGCGTTGGCGAGCTGCGCCTGCGCCACGCGGGCGAGGATATAGTTGCGCGCAATCTCTCCCTGAGTGGAGATCAGCACCGCCGCATAGTCATAGCCGCTGGCGTCGAGCTGAGCACGGCTCGCCTCGACCCCGCGACGTACCCCGCCGAACAGATCGGCCTGATAATTGACGTCGGCGCCCAGTGAGAAGCTGGATGTGCCGCCGGAGGAGCCCGTGATGCCCTCGGTCCGCGACGCACCGGCGCCCGCGCTGACCTCGGGCAGCAGCGAGGCACGCGACTGGACCAGCGCCTCGCGCGCCTGCCGCAGCCGTGCCACCGCCTGCGCGACGTCGAGATTCCGGGTCGCCGCCTGTCCGACCAGCCGGGTGAGCAGCGGATCGTCGAACGCGGTCCACCATTGTCGCAGATCGGCCTGCGCTTCCTGCCGCGCCTCGACCGAATAAGCGGTTGGCACGCCCAGCTCGGACGCCCCCTTCGGGCGATAGTCCGGCCCGGCGGCGCACCCCGCAAGCGGTAGCGCGATGAGCGTCATCAGCATCGTCGGACGGTTCATCATGCCTCCGAAACTGGTCAGGTCAGGCGTTCGCGTCCACCAGAATATTGTCGCAAATTGTATGCGTTGGGTCTGAACGCGCCCGGAACGATCCGGTTGCGCGCCGCTACCAGCTGCCGAAACCGGGCGCCAGGCCAACGCCGTCCGGGCCGGGCCGCTTCACCCGCTCCTGCCCATAGCGCGCGCGCTTGCGCAGCCGCAGCGCGGGCCATTCGCCGGTCGGCGTCTTGCCCGCGAGCCGCAGACCCTGACGGCGATAGGCGTTGGCGACCCGCTCGGTCTGCGTCTCCAGCAGCCCTGCCAGAACCAGCGTTCCGCCCTCGGCCAACGCGGCGCTGATGCTCGGTGCCAGCTCGATCAGCGGCCCGGCGAGGACGTTGGCGATGATGAGGTCATAGGGCGCGCGATTGAGCAGCAGCGGGTGCTCGAGTCCCGGCGCGGCGGCCAGAGCGAGTTGCCCCATGCCGACGCCCAGCGGTACGTCGTTCGCGATGGCGTTCTCCGCCGTAACCTCGACCGCGACCGGATCGATGTCCGAAGCGGTGGCGTAGGCGCGCGGCCACAGGTGCATCGCGGCGAAGGCGAGCAGCCCCGTGCCGGTGCCGACATCGAGCAGGTTGCGCACTACCTCGCCCCGCGCGCGCATCCCGTCGAGGGTGAGCAGGCAGCCGCTGGTCGTCTCGTGCGTGCCGGTGCCGAACGCGCGGCCAGCCTCGATCCGGAAGGTCTTCGCGCCTTCGGGAACCTCGCCGCGGTTCGTGCTGGTATGGACGTAGAAACGCCCGGCATGGACCGGCTCGATCCCGGCCTGACTCAGCGTCACCCAATCCTCGTCGGGCAATTTCTCGACCAGCGGCTTGGCATCACCCGCGCTGGGCACCAGCATGCGCAGCGCCGCGATATCGGCCTTGCCGGGCTTGTTCTCGAAATACGCCTCGAGCTGCCACGCGAGCGGATCGTCGGGGATCGTTTCGCTGGTCAACAGTACCGGCGCGGGCTCGATGCCGAGCAGCTCCGCGCCTTCGAAGTCGATCGCCTCCGCTTCATCGCGCGTGCAGGACAGCGTTACCTTCCAGCTGCTCATCGCACGTAACTCGCGCCATTCACGTCGAGCACCGCGCCGGTCATCGACGCCGGCGCCTCGAGCGCGCAGAAGCGGGCCATCGTCGCGACCTCGTCTGGCATCGCCACTCGGCCGAGCGGAATGTCGGCAAGCAGCTTATCGCCGCCGCGGCTCGCCATATAGTCGTCGGCCATACCGGTCATGGTGAAGCCGGGACAGATCGCGAAGGCGAGGATGCCTTCCTTGGCGAAGCCGCGCGCGATGCTCTTGGTCATGCCGACCATGCCTGCCTTGGACGCGGCATAATGCCAGTGCGCCGGGCTGTCGCCGCGATAGGCGGCGCGGCTGGCGATGTTGACGATGCGGCCGCCGCGCTTGCGCGTGTGCCAGTGCCGGACGGCGAGGCGTGAGAGCTGGGCGGCGGCGGTCAGGTTGACCTGCATCGTCCGCTCCCATGCGGCGAGCCATTCCTCGTCCTCAAGATCGACCGGCGCGGCCTCGAAGATGCCAGCATTGTTGATCAGCACGTCGATCCGCCCGTCGAGCTGTTCGAGCGCGGTCTCCCACAATGCGCGCGGCGCGGCGGGATCGGTGAAGTCGGCGGGGATACCGCTTTGCGTGCCCTGCCCCACCGCCTTCACGGTCGGCAGATCCACCGCCTTCAGAATCGCGGCACCGATGCCCCGGCTCGCGCCGGTGACCAGAATATTGATCGTCATGCGGCCGGACTACGGGGCGGACCCGCAAACGGCAATGGCCGTGAAAGGTTACGCCGCGACGGAGGCGGAGAAGCTGCCCGCGGCGTCCTTGAGCTGCACCAGTCGCCCGTCGATCTCACCGAATTCCTGCTGGAGCGTGTCGATCTCGTCGGCGACGCTCTTGGTA
>DATIGZ010000267.1:0-7702 GCA_035481255.1 Sphingomonas sp.
GACCTTCGCGATCGACGCGATGATCCTCTACGAAAGCCGCCTCGGCCATGGCGGCGCGAGCTACGAGCCGGTCACACGCTATCCGCTGACCGGCCCGTAACGTCCTGTCCTAGCCCGCCGCGAAGACACCGCAAGCGACACGATCGCCGCTGTTGCCCGAGGGATCGGTCTTCTGGTCGTCCGGCCCGGCATGGACCACGAACGCCGAACCGTCGGCGTCGAGCAGTTGCGCCAGCGTCCCCGACTTGAGCGCGAACGTCAGCGTGCCGGTGCCGTCGTCGGCGACGGTCAGGTTGGGCATATCGCCGGCATGCCCACCGTCGGGCGCTTCAAGGCCGTGCTTGGTGTTGCCGGGGTTCCAGTGGCCGCCCGCGCTGGCGAACGCCGGACCTTCGCACTTGCCGGTCATATGGACGTGGACGCCATGCTGACCCGGCGTGATCCCGGTGACGGAGACCGAGACGCTCAGCCCTTCGGGCGTCACGCTCGCGATCGCGCTGCCCGCGGCGGTGCCATCAGCCTTCTGAAGCGTCGCGGTCGCGGTCTCGGCGGCTTCAGAGCCATTCTCGATCGGAAGCGCCTCATTCTCCACCGGCAGCGCGATGTTGGCCGGCTCGCCGGTGTTCGCGGGGGGCGTGGTCACGCCGCCGCACGCGGTGGTCGCAAACGCCAGCGCGACAATCGCGCAGCCATATCGGATCATTCAAAGCCTCCTGTTACTGACTGAAATCTCATTGAGCGAAAGGGCAATGGCCGGACAACCGGAAGGTTCCACCCTCACGCCCGCGGATGGGCATTGCGATAGACGTCGAGCAGATGCGCCGCATCGACCGCGGTATAGATCTGCGTCGAGCTAAGACTCGCATGGCCGAGAAGCTCCTGCAAGGCGCGAAGATCGGCGCCGCGTCCAAGAAGATGAGTCGCGAAGCTGTGCCGCAACGCATGCGGCGTGGTGCGCGGTGGCAGGCCCAGTCGTACCCGCGCCGCGCGAACCGAGCGGCGGATGATCGCGGGGGAGAGCGGTCCGCCGCGCGCGCCGCGGAACAGCGCCTCGCCCGGCGCCGTGCCATAGGGGGAGCGGCGAACATAATCCTCGATCGCGTCGCGCACCTGCGGAAGCAGCGGCACAATCCGCGTTTTTCCGCGCTTGCCGGTGACGCGCATCGCCTCCCCCAACGGCAGCACCGCGCCAGTCAGCCCCATCGCCTCGCCAATCCGCAGCCCTGCGCCATAAAGGAGGAGGAGCACCGCCAGATCGCGCGCGGCGATCCATGGCTCACGCGCATCGTCCGCCACCTCCTCGGCCAGCGCCACCGCCTCGTCCGGCGCGATCGGGCGCGGGATGCCCTTCTTGACGCGCGGGCCGCGCAGACGCGGCAGGTCGGCGCTATCCTCGCCACGCGCGAACTTTAGGAAAGCACGAACCGCCGACAGTTCGCGCGCCGCTGAAGCGTTGGACAGACCTTCACCACGACGGTGCGCGAGATAGGCACGCAAGTCGGCGGTGCTGGTCCGGCCCAGCAGCGCGCGCGTCGCCGGTTCGCCCCAGTGTCCGCCGAGGAAAACGACCAATCGCACCGCCGTCGCCTCATAAGCGCGTACCGTATGCGCCGAACGCCGCCGGTCGAGCGCGAGATGCGCCGCGAACTGCAGGGGTAACGGGCGTTCGTCCATGCCGCGACCCTATCGCGCGGGATTCCACGCGTCACGGTTCAATCGTTGTGCGTTCGCGCCTATGCACGGCCGATGAGCAGGATAAATCGAGCCGGCAACGCCCTCGCCTACCACCACCGTCCGGGCACAGGTCCGACGATCGTCTTCCTACCCGGCTATGCGTCAGACATGAGCGGCAGCAAGGCGGTGGCGATCGACGCATGGGCGCGCGAGACTGACCGTGCATGCCTGCGCTTCGACTATGCCGGGTGTGGCGAGAGTGACGGCGCGTTCGAGGATCAGACGCTGGCGAGCTGGCGCGACGATGCGCTGGCGGTGATCGATACGCTGACCAACGGGCCGGTCGCCCTTGTCGGATCGTCGATGGGCGGATGGATCATGCTGCTGACGGCGCTGGCGCGGCCCGAACGGGTGGCGGCCATGGTGGGAATCGCCGCCGCGCCCGACTTCACCGATTGGGGCTTCACCGACGCCCAAAAGGCCGTGCTGCGCGACACGGGACGGCTCGAACAACCCTCCATCTATTCGCCCGAGCCAACCATCACGACGCGCGGCTTCTGGGAATCAGGTGAAGCCAATCGATTGCTGGAAGGGTCGATCGATCTTTCCGTTCCCACCCGGCTGATCCACGGCCAGCGCGATCCCGATGTGCCGTGGGAACACAGCCTGAAGCTCGCCGACCTGCTGCGTTCAGATGATGTGCAGACTCTGCTGGTCAAGGATGGCGACCACCGTTTGTCGCGCCCGCAGGACATCGCCCTGATCCTGAACGCGATCGAGGATCTCACCACCACGCCATGATGCTCTTCCTGCTCGCTCAGATCGCCACGCCCGCTCCCGCCCCGGCGCCCGTCACCGGTCCGCCCGCGCCCGCCCAGCAGCGTTGGGAGGATTGTGTCGAGCTTGCAGTCGGCGATCCGGCGCGCGGCGTCGCCGTGGCCGAAAGCTGGAAGATCGCCGAGGGCGGCTTCCTTGCCCAGCAATGCCTTGGCATGGCCTATGCCGCACAGCGCCGGTGGATCAGCGCCAGCAACGCGTTCGAGGCCGCGGCGCGTGAGGCGGAGGTGGCACGCGACATCCGCGCATCCAAATATTGGGCTCAGGCGGGCAACGCATGGCTTGCAGCGGCGAACCCCGCCAAGGCGCGCGCAGCGCTCGATGCCGCGCTGGCGACCGGCAACCTCGCCGGCCTCGAACTGGGCGAGGCGCATCTCGACCGGGCGCGAGCGCTGGTCGCTGCCGGCGATCTCGGCGGCGCGCGCACCGATCTCGATCAGGCGGTAGCGAAAGCCCCCGGCGATCCGATGGCGTGGCTGCTGTCGGCGACCCTCGCGCGACGCACCGGCGACCTACCGCTCGCCCAGCGCCACATCAAGGAAGCACTGTCGCGCGCCGCCGACGACGCGTCAGTTCAGCTCGAGGCGGGCAATATCGCGGCGCTCTCAGGCGACGAGACCACGGCCCGGGCCGCATGGGAAAAGGCAGCGCAGCTTGCTCCTGGCACCGAGCAGGGCATCGCCGCACGCGCGGCGCTCAAACAATTCGACGCGCCGCAATAGACTCTCGCGGCGCGCGACCTATCTGGGAGCCAAACGACAAGAGGGTCCCATGAAATATCTTCACACCATGATCCGCGTCGCCGATCCCGACGCCACCATCCGTTTCTTCGAGCTGATGGGCCTCAAGGAAGTCCGGCGGATGGAGAGCCAGCAAGGCCGCTTCACGCTGATCTTCCTGGCCGCGCCCGACGATATCGAAGCGAATGGCGAACACGCCCACGCCGAGGTGGAGCTGACCTATAACTGGCCGGCTGAGGACGGCAGCGCGCCCGAGGCATATACCGGCGGCCGCAATTTCGGGCACCTCGCCTATCGCGTCGGCAACATCTACGAAACCTGTCAGCGGCTGATGGACGCGGGCGTGACGATCAACCGCCCGCCACGCGACGGGCATATGGCGTTCGTGCGCACCCCGGACGGCATCTCGGTCGAGCTTCTGCAGGACGGCTATCTCGAACCCGCCGAGCCCTGGGCGTCGATGCCCAACACCGGCAGCTGGTGAACTGACATGGCCGGAGGCGTTTTGACGGGCTGGCCCGTTCAGGACTTTCTCCGGCTGACCGGTGCCCGCGTTCCGATCGTGCAAGCACCGATGGCCGGCGCGGGCGGAGTGGCGCTGGCGGCAGCGGCGATCCGCGGCGGCGCGGTCGGATCGCTGCCCTGCGCGATGCTGACGCCCGATCAAGTCCGCGCGCAGGTCGCCGAAGTGCGGGCACAGGCCAAAGGGCCGCTCAACCTCAATTTCTTTTGCCACACGCTCGGCGAAGCGCCGGATGAGACGGCGTGGCGGCAACTGCTCGCGCCCTTCTGCGAAGCCGAGGGCGTCGGGCGGCCGACAACCCCGCCGCCGCTGCGGGCGCCATTTGACGAAGCCATGCTCGGCGTCGTGAAGGAACTGCGCCCCGAGGTGGTGAGCTTCCATTTCGGTTTGCCCGAAGCGCGGCTGGTGGATCGCATTCGAGCGGCTGGCATCGTCGTGATCGGCAATGCGACCACCTTCGCGGAAGGCCATTGGCTTGCCGGACGCGTCGATATGATCATCGCACAGGGATTCGAGGCGGGCGGGCATGCCGGGCACTTCCTCAGCGACTATCGACCCGAAGGAACGATGGCGCTGACCCGCGCCGTGGTATTGGAAGCCGATGTCATGCTGGAACCGGTAATCGCAGCAGGTGGGATCGGCGATGCCGCGGGCATTGCCGCCGCACTGATGCTGGGGGCCGGGGCGGTACAGCTCGGTACCGCCTATCTCCATACCGCCGAATCGACGATTTCTGCTGCGCATCGCGCGGCGCTGGGTGAGGAAACGGTCGTCACCAACCTCTTCTCCGGCGGTCTCGCGCGCGGTGTGCGCAACAAGCTGATCGATGCGATCGGTCCCGTGCATCCGGCCGCTCCGCGCTTTCCCTATGCCTCGGCGGCGCTCGCGGAACTGCGCCGCGTTGCCGAGGCGGATGGACGTGGCGACTATTCCCCGATGTGGGCGGGACAGGCGGCCGCACTAAGCCGTCCGCTGCGCAACCAGCCGCCCGAAGGCGCACAGGCGCTCACCGAACGATTGGCGCGCGAGGCGTTCGAACTGCTAGGAGAGGCACCATGATCGAGGTCGTCCGAATCCCCGCGCTCAGCGACAATTACATCTGGCTCGCGCACGACGATGCCTCGGGGAAGACGATCGTGGTCGATCCGGCGCAGGCCGAGCCGGTACTGGCGGCCGCGCAGGCACGCGGGTGGACGATCGACGCGATCTGGAACACCCATTGGCACCCCGACCACACCGGCGGCAACGCCGCGATCAAGGCGGCAACCGGCTGCACGGTGATCGCGCCCGCCGCCGAGGCCGCGAAAATCCCGACCGCCGACCGGCTGGTCGAAGAAGGCGATGTGGTGATGCTGGGCGATCATGCCGCAACGGTGCTGGAAGTCCCCGCTCATACCGCCGGGCACATCGCCTATCATCTGACCGACAGCGCGGTCGTCTTCGTCGGAGACACGCTGTTCGCGATGGGTTGCGGGCGGCTGTTCGAAGGCACGCCCGATCAGATGTTCGCGAACATGCAGCGGCTGGCCGCGTTGTCCGGCGACACCGCCGTCTATTGCGCTCACGAATATACCCAGTCGAACGGCCGCTACGCGATGGTCGCCGAGCCGGACAATGCGGCGTTGGCCGAACGGATGATCGAGGTGGATGCGATGCGCGCGCAAGGACTGGCGACCGTTCCCACCACGATCGAACTCGAACGCGCGACCAACCCCTTCATGCGCGCGGAGAGCGTCGCCCAACTTGCGGAGCGCCGCGCCGCCAAGGACAGCTTCAGGGGTTAGGGCCGTTCCTTCCAGGTGACGACGCGCCACAGGTAATAGATCAGCGCCACCACCGAAAAACCGATCGCTACCGGCCCCACATAGTCCTGTAGCTGCGTGAACCGCGACCCCAGCAGCAGCCCGGCATAGGCGAGCACCGCGTTCCAGATCGCGCTGCCGGCAAACGTCGCGACCAGGAAGCGCGGCAGCCCCATCTTGGCCATGCCCGCGGGCAGCGAGATCATGGTGCGGAACGTCGGCAGGAAGCGAAAAACGAACACCACCCACCAGCCATGACCGCGGAAGAAGCGGTTCAATCCCTCAACATCCTCCCAGCGCAGGGTAAGCCAGCGGCCATAGCGGTCGACGAATGGCTTGAGGCGCTCATATCCGATCCAGCGCCCGATGCCGTACCAGAACATATTTCCCAGCGTCGTGCCGGCGGTGCCCCAGATCAGCAGCGGGGTCATGTTCATATCGCCGCGCGCGACCGCCATGCCGCCGAAGCCCATGATCACCTCGGACGGGATCGGCGGGAACACATTCTCGATCGTCATCAGGATGAAGATGCCGAGATAGCCGCCCCAGGCGATGAGGTTGAGGATGAATTCGGTCATGAACGGCAATCAACCAGCGAGACGGTCAATAAGGCTCAACCGCGTTCGGCCACGCGCCGTTCGATCGCGTCCCAGATCATCGCGGCCGTGTCCGTGCCGTTGAATTTGTCGATCGCAACGATGCCGGTCGGCGAGGTCACGTTGATCTCGGTCAGCCATTCGCCGCCGATCACGTCGATGCCGACGAAGATCAGCCCGCGCTTCTTGAGCTCCGGCGCCAGCGCGGCGCAGATTTCTACTTCCTTCGCCGTCAGCTCGGTCTTCGCCGCGACGCCTCCGACCGCGAGGTTGGAGCGGATCTCGCCCTCACCCGGCACACGGTTGACCGCGCCCGCGACCTCACCGTCGACCAGCACGATGCGCTTGTCGCCCTTCGACACGTCGGGAAGAAAGGCCTGGATCATGTGCGGCTCGCGGTAAGCGGTGTTGAACACCTCGATCAGCGAGGAGAGGTTGGCGCCGTCGGCATCGATCTTGAAGATCGCCTTGCCGCCATTTCCGTGGAGCGGTTTGACCACGATCGCGCCGTGTTTGGCGAGGAAAGCCTTCGCCTCATCAAGGCTGCGCGTGACCAGCGTCGGCGGCATGAAGCGGGCGAAATCGAGCACCCAGACCTTCTCGGGCGCGTTGCGCACGCTGGCGGGATCGTTGACCACAAGGGTCTTGTGCGCGATCCGCTCGAGCAGGTGCGTGGCGGTGATATAGCCGAGGTCGAAGGGCGGATCCTGCCGCATCAGCACGACGTCCGCCTCGTCGCCGAGGTCCAGCTTCATCGGGTCGCCGAAACTGAAATGATTGCCCGCGACGCGCTGGACGGTCACCGGATGCGCAGTGGTCCAGACGCGGCCATCGGCATAATTCAGCGCTTCGGGCGAGTAATGGAACAGCCGGTGCCCGCGCGCCTGCGCCGAGAGCATCAGCGCGAAGGTCGAATCGCCCGCGATGTTGATCGCATCGAGCGGGTCCATCTGGACGGCGACGGTGAGAGCCAAGCGTTCCTCCATATATTTCGCGAGCAGGTAGGGATGCGCAGGCCGATTGTCACCCGATCCAGGCATTCTCGATGTAGCGCGGGCGCACGCCGGGGGCGAGCAGGAGGACATCGACGCGGATATCCTCGCCGTTCGTGGCGTAGCGCGGCATCAGATATTCGGCGGCGGCCGCCACCCGCGCTAGGCGGCGCTCGTCGATCGCGAAGTCGAGCTCGGCCTGCGTTTTCCGCGCCTTGACCTCGACGAATGCGATCAGCTTGCCGCGCTTCGCCACCAGATCGACCTCACCCGCCGGGGTGCGCACGCGGCGGTCGAGGATACGCCAGCCGCGCAGCCGCAGATACCAGGCCGCGCGCGTTTCGCCATCGCGCCCCGAGCGTTCGGCGGCGCGGCGATCCCTCACCCCTTGAGCTCCATGGCTCGCGCGTAGAGCACCTTGCGGTCGAGGCCGAAGCGTTTGGCGACCTCGCCCGCCGCCTTGGAGACGGGTAGCCGGGTCAGCGCTTCGGCGAGCGCGGCGTCAGCATCTTCGGCGCTGGCGGGCGGCGGCTCGCCC
>DATIGZ010000268.1:0-14558 GCA_035481255.1 Sphingomonas sp.
GTGCATTTGCGCCGCGTCGCGCTGGCGAGCGGCACGGTCTTCGCCTCACGCACGATCGCCGCGTCATAACGGTCGGCGACGATCACACCGCAGCGTTCGGGCAGGAATCCCGGACTCTCGAGCGGCGTGAGATCGAACCCCGCGGGCACCGCCCAGAAGAAGCGGTCGCAATGCGCGAGATAGTCCGCCCATTTGCCGTCGCCCATCAGGTCGACCCGCGACACCTTGACCTCGACGATGATCACCTCGCCCCGAGCGTTGAGCGCCATGAGATCGGCACGGCGGCCGTCGCCGACCGGCACTTCAGCCATCGCCACGCAATCGTGGCGCAGCAGCATCCGGCAGACCCCGCGCGTCACCTCCGCGGTCAGTTGCGCGGCCGCGGGCGGGATCAGCTCCAGGTTCGAATCGACAGACGCCGGGGACGGTAAAACCATCCCCGGCGTTTAGAACATTTGTCGAACGAACGAAAGGTTCGAGTCTGTGTGGCAGGCACTAGCCGCGCGCTCCCATGCCCGGAACCGTCAGAACGCGCTTTCGCGCATTCGCATTCGGACTCAGCGGTAGAAGATGTGGTTGCCGACGCTGCCGAGACGCGCGCGGCGCCAGCCCGGCGAGACGTGGCGGGCGTGGAAATAGAGCGCGTTGGAGACCTTGCTGTCCCACATGTCCTCACGCGCGACCTTGGCGACCGCGAGCGCGGTCTTCCATGCACGCGCGCCCTCGGGCGGCTGCGGCAGCTGACCGCCACGGACGAAGGAGAACTGGCCGCGCTGCTTGAGCACGCCGCACACGCTGCGCGGGAAGCGGCCCGATTCGGTGCGGTTGAGGATCACCTCGGCAACGGCGAGCTGGCCTTCCAGCGGCTCGCCCTTCGACTCGTAATAGACGCCGATGGCGAGGCAGTTGAGCTCTTCGTCATCGATCGCGAGCGGCTGCGCGGCGACCGCGGCGGCAAGCGTCGCATAGTCGGCGTCGTCGCCTGCATCGGCAAGCGTCTGAACCACGGCGTTGGTGGAGGCGGTCGGCGCATCGGCTTCGAGATCGGCGAGCGCTTCGGCCATCGTCGGAACCTGCTGGAGGTCCGGGGAGTTATTGCTGACGGACGGCGCGGTCTCGGCTTGCCGGGCCACACCCGGAGCGGTCGCACCAATGCCCGCGGCAAAGGCAAGTGTCACAGCCGCGATAATCGCGGCGCGAGCGGAAAAAGACATTCAACTTCGATACTATGCGGTTGGCGCGCGATCCGGTCCGTTTCCTTGCTATAAACAAAGGACCGGTCGGGCTTTCCCCCCGACTGCGTAACCGGCGGTCTCACACCCCGACGGCACAACGCTACTTAAACGTGCGCGAGCCTCTGGCCAAATGGTTACGGAGTGTCAACCAGTTGCTAGCGTTTCAGCGGCGAACCGTTCCGCCTCCGCGATATCCAGTTCGATGACCCACAGGTCGGAATCGCGGCTTCTGCGGCGCTGCCAATAGTCGAAAACCGCACCGTCATCGGCCAGTTCAGCCGGCCCCGAACGCACCAAAGCGGCTTCGCCGTCGGGTCCGATACCGCGTTCGAAGAAGCGCGCGCCGCCACCGCGTTCCATCGTCAGGACGAGGATCGCGCCCGCTTCCGCATCGCCCTTCGCCAGCACCATCGCGCTGCCGCCAGCAGCGTTGACCCGCCGTACCAGCGCGTTGACGAGGAGACCGGCCGCGAGCCGCGCCATCAGGGGCGATAGCCGGGAAGGCCGGCGAGCGGGATCCGCGATTTCATAAAGGTGCCGGTGCCGCGGGCCGCCTCTTCGCCCTCGGCATCGATCAGCCGCGCCTCGGCGACGAAGACACGGCGCTGCCCGCTGACCCAGTGTCCCTCCGCGATCACCGGTCCCGGCCCCAACGGGCGGGTGAAGAGCAGGTTGAACGCCGTGGTGAGCAGAAAACGGTCCGTGACCAAGCTGTTGCAGGCATAGAAGGCGGCATCGTCCAGCATCTTGAAATAGCTTGTGCCGTGCGCCGCGCCGCCGGCGTGGAAATGCCGTTCGTCGATGGTGAAGTGGATTCGCGCATGCCCGCTGGCCGGAATCTCGAGCCGCGAGTCGAAGAACCGGTTGATCGGGGCGGCGGCGTAGAGCGATTCGAGCGCGCGGTAATGCGCCTCCGCGCCCACCGCCGACTTGGCGGGTTCAGGCGGCGGCGTCACGCGTTTCCGTCCCCGCGAGCAAGGCGTAGAGCGCATCGGCCGATCCAGCGCCGCGCAGCTTGGCGGTGAAGACGCGGTCGCGAAGCCGGCGCGACACCCGCGCCAGCGCTTTCAAATGCTCGCCCCCGGCATCCGGCGGCGACAGCAGGGCGAACACCAGATCGACCGGCAGATCGTCGACGGACGCGAAATCGAGCGGCTTGTCGAGCCGCACGAACAGACCGCGCACGCCGGGAAGCCCCGCGATCTTGCCGTGCGGGATCGCGATACCGCCGCCAAAGCCGGTCGAACCGAGTTTCTCGCGCGCGGCCAGCCGCTCGGTCACCTCGGCGGCGTCGAGGCCATAGGCCGCAGCCGCGGCCTCGCCGAGCAGCGAGAAGAGCTTCTTCTTGCTGCCCGCCGGGGTTCCCGAGCGCACGGCTTCGGGTTTCAAAAGGTCGCCCAGATCGTTCATCGTGCGGTGGTCAGGCGGCCCGGTTGGGCTCGACCCAGCCGATCGTTCCGTCCGCGCGGCGATAAACCATATTGTAATTGCCCGTGCCGCTGTTCTTGAACAGCAGCGCGTTGGTGTTGCGCAGATCGAGCATCATCACCGCGTCGGACACGCTGGCATCGGGCACATCGACCCGCGTCTCGGCAATCACCGGAGGCGCGTCTGCGACCTCTTCCTCTTCCTCGTCGAACTGGAAGACGGTGTAGCCGGCGTCGTAGGCGCCATCGAACGCGGCCTGCGCATGGCCATTGTTACGATCCTTCAAACGACGGACATAGCGGCGCAGCTGCTTCTCGATCTTGTCGGCGGCGCCGTCGAAGGCGAGATGCGCTTCGGGCGCGGCATGCGCGCCCTTGAGCACCAGCCCCTGCATCACATGCGCTACGATGTCACAGGTGAAACCGTAATCATGCGGTCCCTTGCCGAACGTCACCTGGGCCGAGATTGCGCGGGAGAAATATTTGTCGGCGATACCCTGGAGCCGGCTTTCAACGTGCTGCCGGATGGCGTTGCCCGTATCGACCCGATGACCCGAAACCCGGATATCCATATCTTCCTCCGTCAATATGAGGAGCAGCTAGGAACGCACGCGGCAACCGTCAACCGGCTGCCGGATTGCCCCAAAGCGGCTCCTCGAACCCGGCCATAAACGCCGAATGGCGGGCCAGTTCCTCATCGCTCGGCACAAAAACCCGTGCCGGGCGCGCGTTGCTCTTCACCGCGGCGGCCTCCACCCGCTCGCTCGCCGCGGTTGCGGCTTCGACCTTCAGACCCAGCGTGATCTGCCGGCCGCCGGTCAGCTCAATGAATACCTGCGCCAGCAGCTGCGCGTCGAGCAGCGCCCCATGCAGCTCGCGCGCCGAAAGGTCGATGCCGTAGCGCACGCACAGCGCATCCAGCGTGTGCTTCGCGCCGGGATGACGCGCGCGCGCCATCGTCAGCGTGTCCACGATTCGCTCGACCTGGAGCAGCGGACGTCCGCACGTCTTTAGCTCACCGTTGAGAAATCCAAAATCGAACATCGCGTTGTGCGCGATCAGCGGGCAATCGCCCATGAACTCGATCAGCTCGTCGCACACTTCGGGGAAGCGCGGCTTGTCGGCGAGAAAGGCTTCGGACAGGCCATGCACCGCGAATGCCTCGACCGGCATGTCGCGATCGGGATTGAGATAGCGGTGGAAGCTGCGGCCGGTCGGCACGCGATTGACCAGCTCGACACAGCCGATCTCCACCAGCCGGTGCCCTGCGTTGAAGCTGAGGCCGGTGGTTTCGGTGTCGAACACGATTTCCCGCATGGCCCGGTTATCGGCCTTCCGCGCCCGCTAAGCAAGCGATGACCGCGCGAACCGCCGCACGCGTCTCTTCCAGCGAACCACCCGTCGGAATCACGAAATCGGCACGCCCGCGCTTTTCCGAGTCGGGCAGCTGTTTCGCGAGAATCGATTCGAATCGATCGATCGTCATCCCCGGCCGGGCGAGGACACGCGCGCGCTGGATCTCACTTGGCGCGGAAACCACCGCGATTCTATCCACTTGACGCCAGCCGCCCGCTTCGAACAGCAGCGGAATGTCGAGCACCACCAACGGCTGGTCCCGATTCGAATCCAGAAACCGGGCGCGTTCCTGCGCAACGGCGGGATGAACGATGGCCTCCAGCCGCTCGAGCGCATCCGGGTTACCGAACACGGCCTTACCCAAAAGCGGTCGATCTACGCCGGATTCTCCGGTGGTGCCCGGAAAAGCCCCCTCGATCGCCGTGAGCAGCCGGCCGCCCGGCCCTTGCAGCCGATGGACCTCCGCATCCGCGTCGAACACCGGCACGCCTTCGTCCGCGAACATTGCCGCGACGGTGGACTTGCCCATGCCGATCGATCCGGTGAGGCCCAATATGATCATGCGGTCAGCAGCGCCCGCAGTTCCGCATCATACTCACGCGGTGCCGGCTTGCCGAAGAACAGCTCGAAGGCGAGCGCCGCCTGTCCGATCAGCATCTCAAGCCCGTCCACGATCTCCAGGTCGCGGGCGCGCGCGGCCGCGAGCAGCCCGGTCTCGAGCGGGGCATAGACGGCGTCATACACCACCGCGTCATCGGGCAGGTTGCTCAGATCGAGGTTGAGCGGCGGCTGACCGGTCATGCCGAGCGAACTGGCGTTGACCAGCAGCGCCACCGGGGGAATCCGCGCGTCGAGCGCCACCACATCGCCCTTCAATCCGAAGGTCGCGAGCAGCCCCATTGCCTTGAGCGGGGAGCGGTTGAGGATCGTCACATGCCCCACTCCGGCACGCGCCAGCGCGAACAGGATCGCACGCGCCGCGCCGCCCGCTCCGACCACCGCGACGGGCGCGCCTTCAAGATCGAACTCGGCAAGCGGCGCATAGAAGCCGGCGGCATCGGTATTGGTGCCGATCAGCGCACCGTCCGCCCCGCGGAACACGGTGTTGATCGCACCGATCGAATCGCGCACGCCGCCCGGATCGGGAACGTGATCGAGCGATGCGACCTTGTGCGGCGCAGTGATGTTGCATCCGCGCCAGTCGGGATCATCGCGGCGCGCCGCGAAGAAATCCGCCAGACCTTCAGCGGTGACATGCGTTTTACGATAGGTGGCAGCGAGGCCGAGCTTGTCGAGCCAGAAGCAGTGGATCACCGGCGATTTCGACTGCGCGATCGGATCGCCGATCACTTCGGCATAGGGGCCGGCATTGGGTGTCGTCATGACGTCAGAAAGCCTCTCGTTCGCAGATAGTCGAGGATGTTGAGCAAGGGCATGCCAAGGATCGTGTAGTGGCTGCCCTCCATCCGCGCGAACAGCTGCACCCCCGGCCCCTCGACCCGGTAACAGCCGACACAGCCCGAAATCGCGGGCCATTCGGCGTCGAGATACTCGGTGACGAACTCGTCGGAGAGCGGGCGCACCAGCAATCGCGCGCGATCGACATGGCGCCACACCGGGCGGCCATTCTCGGCGATCACCGCCGCGCTGTAGAGATCATGCCGCTTGCCCGAGAGCAGGCGCAGATGGCGTTCGGCATCGGCGCGTGTCGCCGGCTTGTCGAGCAGGGTGCCGTCCTCGATCGCCACGACCGAATCGCAGCCCAGCACCAGCGTCCCGGGGACGCGCTGACTGACCTTGAGCGCCTTCAATTCAGCCAGCGCGTCCGCCAAGTCGCGCGGCGCGACTCCCGCAAGGCCCGCCTTGGCGGCATCTTCGTCGACATGTGCGGCAAGCGCCTCGTGCGGCACCCCCGCCGCGGTCAGCATCGCGCGCCGCGACGCGCTGGTGGAGGCGAGGACCATCACCGGCCGGTCGTTTCCCTGACCATCACTCATCCCGCACCGCCCCGCTCGCACGTTCATTGCAAAGGGTGATGATCGCCGCCGCGGTTTCCTCGATCGAGCGGCGGGTGACGTCGATCACCGGCCAGCCATTGTCCGCGAACATGCGACGGGCATAGGCGACTTCGCGCTGCACCGCCTCCTGCTCGACATAGGCGGTCTCATTCTGCTGGTTGAGTGAGAGCAGCCGGTTGCGCCGCACCTGGATCAGCCGTTCAGGACTGGTGGTCAGGCCGACCACCATCGGGTGCCGCAGCGCGAACAGCGTGGCCGGCGGCGGCGATTCCGGAACGATCGGGATGTTCGCGACCTTGTACCCGCGATTGGCGAGGTAGATCGCGGTCGGGGTCTTCGAAGTGCGCGACACGCCGGCGAGAACGATGTCGGCCTCCTCCCAATTCTCCCAGTTCACGCCATCGTCATGCGCGATGGTGAACTGGATCGCGTCGACGCGCGCAAAATAGGCTGCGTCGAGCGTGTGCTGCCGCCCCGGACGCGCCTTCATCTCCTGTCCCAACATGCTCGACAGCGCGTGGTTGACCGGATCGAGCGGCGCCACCGCGGGCAGGCCGATCGCGCGGCATCGAGCCTCGAGCGTACGGCGGATTTCGGGGTTCACCAGCGTGAAGATCACGAGGCCGGGATTCTGCGCGATCTCGCCGAGGATGCGTTCGAGATGCGTCTCGCTGCGCACCATCGGCCAGAAATGGCGCAGAACCTCGACATCGTCGAACTGCGCGAGCGCGGCCTTGGCGATATTCTCCAGCGTCTCGCCGGTGGAATCGGAGAGCAAATGGAGGTGAAGCCGCATCAGCTGGACAGATCTGTGGAAAACATGCGGAAAATCGCTAGCGCAACGACAAGGGCACGCCAAGCGGCCCGATCGGTCCACGATCCGGCCAATTCATCCACAACGCGTTCCACATGGGTCCGGATGCACGCACAGCCTGTGGATGACGTGGACGACGTTCGCGAATCCGCAGCGAATCGCAGGCGATTCTCCCGTCAATCTGTTGGCAGAATGGGCATGAACGCCTAAGCCCCGGCATCCACGCACCAACTAACAACAACATCCTTCTTTGAATCTTTTCTTCTTTTAGAAGATGGAATGAGCGGTCCTGTGAATTCAAACCCTTCGCCCTCCAAACCCCTTCTCGATGTGCTGTCGGGCAAACGCGTTGACGCTCCGCCGATGTGGCTCATGCGTCAGGCCGGCCGCTATCTTCCCGAATATCGGGCGCTGCGAGCAGAGAAGGGCGGATTCCTCGAGCTGGTCAACGACAGCGAAGCGGCGGCCGAGGTCACGCTTCAGCCGATCCGCCGTTTCGGGTTCGATGGCGCCATCCTGTTTTCGGATATTCTCGTCGTCCCCTATGCGCTCGGGCAGGATCTGTGGTTCGAAGCAGGCGAAGGACCGCGTCTGGCTCCCCGGCTGGTCGATCATGCGCTGGAAAGCCTCACAGAGGCGCCTGAGCGGCTGAATCCGGTGTACGGGACCGTCCGCCGGGTCGCAGCGGCCCTGCCGCCCGAAACCACCTTCCTGGGCTTCGCAGGCAGTCCCTGGACCAATGCGACCTATATGGTCGCCGGACAGGGCAGCCGCGACCAGAGCGAGACGCGGCGCATGGCCTATGCCGATCCGGGAGCGTTCGGCGCGATCATCGATGCGATCGTCACCATGTCGATCGACTATCTGGCGAAGCAGGTCGAGGCCGGGGTCGAGGCTGTCCAGCTCTTCGACAGCTGGGCCGGATCGCTGTCACCGGCGCAATTCGAACGCTGGGTGATCGCCCCCAACGCGGCGATCGTCGCCGGGCTGCGCGCGCGCTGCCCCGACGTGAAGATCATCGGTTTTCCCAAGGGCGCGGGCGGAAAGCTCGGCGCCTATGCGCGTGAGACCGGGGTGGATGCCATCGGGCTCGACGAGACGGTCGATCCGGTCTGGGCGCATCGCGAACTGCCCGCGGAGCTGCCGGTGCAGGGCAATCTCGATCCGCTCGCGCTGATCGCCGGCGGCGCAGAGCTGGAATCCGCGGCGCGGCGTGTGCTTGATGCGCTCGCGGATCGGCCCCATATCTTCAACCTCGGGCACGGTATCCAGCCGGATACGCCGATCGCCCATGTCGAGCAGCTGATCGGCATCGTGCGGGAGCACGCAGCTGAGGGCGTGAGGGGGACAGCGAAGTGACCGGATTTCTGGGTGCCGCCTGGCTTTGGGTCAAAGCGGCGCACGTCATTTTCGTCATATTCTGGATGGCGGGGTTGTTCATCCTGCCGCGTTACCTCGTCCATCATCAGGAAGCGCTGGGGGATCCGGTTCAGGCCAGGGCATGGGCCGACCGCGAAGCCAAGCTGCGGCGGGTGATCCTGACGCCCGCGATCGGGATGGTCTGGGTGCTGGGTATCGCACTGGCGATCAATCTCGGCCTGCTTGAGGGCGGTGCGGGGCTTGGGTGGCTCCATGCCAAGCTGCTGCTCGTCTTCCTGCTGTCGGGATATCACGGCTGGGCAGTGGGCTATTCGAAGCGTCTCGCCGCCGGGCAGGGCAGTCTCAGTTCCCGCCAACTGCGGATGATCAATGAGATTCCCGCGATCTTCGTCGCGCTGATCGTCATTCTCGCCGTGGTTCGTCCCTTCTGACGGAGAAGACCGCATGCTGATCCCGGTTCTGGCAAGCGTCCTCTTGACGGCGCAAGCGGCCCAACTCGACCCTTCGATCGAAGCGGACGTCGCGTGCGTGGCGAGCTTTTCCTACCTGACCAGTACGCTGCCCAAGGAACGTCAGGCGGAAATGGCTCCTCTGATCACCTATTATGTCGGCCGGATCGACGGGAAACAGCCCGGGGTCGACCTTCAGGCCGCGATCTTGCGGCAGGTCGCCGGCAAGAGTGGTGCGGATCTCAACAGCTACGTCCAGTCCAATACCAAGCGTTGCGGTGCCGAAATGGTGCAGATGGGCAACCGTCTTCAGGCGGTCGGCAAGGCCCTGACCGATTCGGGGATGTGACGGATCGTCTCCGATCCGCTTGACTTGATTTCGCCTCGAACCTAATCGCGCAACTGTCGTGTCGCCCTTCCGGCGGCTGCGGCATCCTTCCTTTTTCCTCAAGCCATCGCAGCGTCTCAACGCCCGGAAACCCTCCCAGCGATCGCCACACGGACTCCCCCAAAAATGCATTTGAAAGACCTCAAGAAAACTCCCCCCGCCGAGCTGGTGACGATGGCCGAGGAGCTCGGCGTCGAAAGCGCTTCGACGCTCCGCAAGCAGGACCTGATGTTCGCGATCCTCAAGGCTCAGGCCGAGAATGGTGAGCAGATCATGGGCGAGGGCACGATCGAGGTGCTGCAGGACGGCTTCGGCTTCCTGCGCAGCCCGCAGGCAAACTATCACGCCGGTCCCGACGACATCTATGTCTCGCCCAATCAGGTCCGCAAGTTCGGCCTGCGCACCGGCGATACGGTCGAAGGCGAGATCCGCGCGCCCAAGGACGGCGAGCGCTATTTCGCCCTGACCAAGCTGGTCAGCGTCAATTTCGACGACCCCGACGCGGTGCGTCATCGCGTCAATTTCGACAACCTCACCCCGCTCTACCCTGAGAGCAAGCTGACGCTCGATCCCGCAGATCCGACCGTGAAGGACAAGTCGGCGCGGGTCATCGACATCGTCTCGCCGCAGGGCAAGGGCCAGCGCACGCTGATCGTCGCCCCGCCGCGCGTCGGCAAGACGGTGATGCTCCAGAACATCGCCAAGGCGATCACCGACAACCATCCCGAGGTGTTCCTGCTCGTCCTGCTCATCGACGAGCGGCCCGAGGAAGTCACCGACATGCAGCGTTCGGTGAAGGGTGAGGTGGTGAGCTCCACCTTCGATGAACCCGCCACCCGTCACGTCCAGGTCGCTGAAATGGTGATCGAGAAGGCCAAGCGTCTGGTCGAGCACAAGAAGGATGTCGTCATCCTGCTAGACTCGATCACCCGCCTTGGTCGCGCCTACAACACCGTCGTCCCCTCGTCGGGCAAGGTGCTGACCGGCGGTGTCGATGCCAACGCACTCCAGCGGCCGAAGCGCTTCTTCGGCGCGGCGCGCAACATCGAAGAGGGCGGCTCGCTCTCAATCATCGCCACCGCGCTGATCGACACCGGCAGCCGCATGGACGAAGTGATCTTCGAAGAGTTCAAGGGCACCGGCAACTCGGAAATCGTGCTCGACCGCAAGGTCGCAGACAAGCGCATCTTCCCGGCGCTCGACGTCGGCAAGTCCGGCACGCGCAAGGAAGAGCTGCTGGTCGAGAAGGGCACGCTCAGCAAGATGTGGGTGCTTCGCCGCATCCTCATGCAGATGGGCACCATCGACGCGATGGAGTTCCTGCTCGACAAAATGAAGGACTCGAAGACCAACGAGGACTTCTTCGACAGCATGAACCAGTAACCGGCTTTGGGGGTTTAACAGCGCATGTCTGAACTCTGGGGGCATATCGTCCACGATTTCGCCGGGCTGTTCGCCGGCGATGCCAGCGCGTGGTTCGCGTTCGGTCAGGTGATCCTGATCGATATCGTGCTGGCGGGCGACAACGCCATCGTCATCGGCGCGCTGGCCGCGGGGTTGCCCGCGGATCAGCGCAAGAAGGTGATCCTGATCGGCATCATCGCCGCGCTGGTGCTGCGCATCGGCTTTGCGCTGGTGGTGACGCAGCTGATGGCGGTCATCGGTCTGGTCTTCGCGGGCGGCGTGCTGCTGCTGTGGGTCGCCTGGAAGATGTATCGCGAGATCGTCGCGGGTGGCCACAGTCCGGGATCGCCCGAGATCGAGGGCGACGAGCATTCGGGTCTGAAGCCCGCCAAGAGCTTTGCCGGCGCCGCCTGGGCGGTCGCGGTAGCGGACGTCTCGATGAGCCTCGATAATGTCCTGGCGGTCGCGGGCGCCGCGCGCGCGCATCCGGGCATTCTGATGGTCGGTCTCGTCATCGCGGTCGCGCTGATGGGCATCGCCGCGAACATCATCGCGAAATACATCGAACGCTATCGCTGGATCGCGTGGGTCGGTCTGCTGGTGATCCTCTATGTCGCCGGGTCGATGATCTATTCCGGGATCATCGACAAGGACATCGGGATCCTGCAGCTTTTCCAGTAAGCTGCTGATCCGGAACAAAAATGGGCGGCGTCCACATCGGGCGCCGCCCTTTTTGATTCAGCCGATATGCTCGGCGAAGAAGGCTTCGGTGCGGCTGTCGGCGAGCTGCGCGGCCGCCTCCGAGCGGCGCTTGCCCATCTCGGTCGCAAAGCCGTGATCCTCGCCCGGATAATCGTGCAGCGTGACGCGCGGATGGTCGTCCAGCCCTTCGTGCATCTTCGCCTGCACCTCGGGCGGGACGAAGCCGTCATTGCCCGCGATATGGAGCATCAGCGGGCGGGCGATGGCGTGCTTCTCACCCAGCAGCCCGTCCACTCCGACCGCATAATAGCCGACGCTGGCATCACTGTCGGTGCGCGCCGCGGTCATATAGGCGAGGCGGCCGCCGAGGCAGTAGCCGGTGACGCCCACCTTGGTGCCGGTCGCGGCGCGCGCGCTGCGGATCGTCGCCTCGATGTCCTCGATCCCCTTGTCCTGATCGAACTTGCCGAACAGATCGAGTCCGCGCTGGAACTGATCGGGCACATCGGGGTCGAGTTCGATACCCGGATCCAGCCGCCAAAACAGGTCGGGCGCGAAGGCGACGTAGCCCTTTGATGCCCAATGGTCGCATTTGCGGCGAATGCCTTCATTCACTCCGAACACCTCCTGAATGACGACGATCGCGCCGCGCGGGGTTCCTTCAGGATCGGCGCGATAGGCGGCGAAATCGCCGCTGCCGTCGAGGCTGTGGATGGTGGTCGTGGCCATGCGTCTCTCCTGTCAAAGATGGCGTCGCTCATGGTCGAGTAGCCATTGCTTGGTCGCGGGGCCATCGCCCGCCGAATAGGATCCCAATGCCCCGCCTGCGCCCAGAACGCGATGGCAGGGAACGACAATCGGGAGGGGGTTGCGCGCGCAGAGCTGGCCGACCGCGCGCGGGCCGGAATCGAGGCGCCGAGCGAGTTCGCCATAGCTCGCTGTTTCACCGTATCGCAGCGCGATCAGGCCATCGCGCAGGATTCGCCCGCGCGGTGATATGACCGCCGGCAATCTGAGAACAAAGTTCCTGAGATCGCCTTCGAAATAGGCGCGTATCTGTTCAGCGGCGTCACGGACCGCGCGGGTCTCGCCGGGTCGTGCGGGACCGTCCGCGCCGAGATGGATGCGGAAAAGCGTCTCCGCATCGCCTTCGATCCGGATCTGGCCGATGGGCGTTGCGATCAGGGCATGGTCGCGCGCATACATGGGCGCAGCGTAGGGCAGGGCGAGCGCCCCGCTCAAGCGGAGAAGAGCCTATGAAGATCAATGTCGAGATCGATTGCACGCCCGAAGAGGCCCGTCGCACGATGGGGCTGCCCGATTTCACGCCGGTCCACGATCACTATATCAAGATGCTGCTCGATTCGATGGACAAGGGCATGGTGAACCCGGAGATGATCGAGACGATGATGAAGAGCTGGACTCCGATGGGCGAGGCCGGGATGAATTTCTGGCGCGGCATGTTTGATATGGGCAAGCGCAGCGGCGCCGAGTGACCGATACCATCTTCGCGCTGTCGAGCGGGCAGCCGCCCGCGGCGATCGGCGTGATCCGCATTTCCGGACCTGACGCATTCGCAGCCGTGGAGTCGCTGGCAGGCCGCTTGCCGACGCCGCGGCGCGCATCGTTGCGAACGTTGCGCACAGGCGAGGCGCATCTCGACCGTGCGCTGGTGCTGGTGTTCGCCGGACCGGAAACCGCGACCGGCGAGGATTTGGCCGAACTTCACCTCCACGGCGGCCGCGCGGTGGTGCGCGCGGTCGAGGCCGCGCTTGCCGGGATGCCCGGCCTTCGCGGCGCCGAGGCCGGTGAGTTCACGCGCCGCGCGCTGGCCAATGGTCGCATCGACCTGACCGAAGCCGAAGGTCTCGCCGATCTTCTGGCCGCCGAGACCGAGGCGCAGCGGCGTGCCGCGATGCGCGCGGCCGAGGGCGGTATCCGCCAGCGGATCGAAGGATGGGCGGCGAGAACGTTGCAGCTCTCCGCGGCGGTCGAAGCGCTGCTCGATCACGCGGACGAGGGCGACGTCGCCGCGGAAGCAGGAATGCTTGACCATGTGGGCGATGGCGCGCGCGCGCTGGCGGACGAAATCGGCGCGGTGCTGGCCGAACCCGGAGTCGAGCGGTTGCGCGACGGTATTCGCGTGGTGCTCGCCGGGTCGCCCAATGCCGGCAAGTCGACCTTGCTCAACGCGCTGGCGGAGCGCGAGGCGGCGATCGTCTCGTCCCTCCCCGGCACCACACGCGACCGGATCGAGGCACCCGTGATGCGCGATGGTGTCGCTTATCTGCTGACCGATACCGCGGGACTGCACCACGCGCCGTCGGACATGGTCGAGGAGATCGGCATCGCGCGTGCACGGCAGGCACTCGATCAGGCGGACCTGATCCTGTGGCTGGACGATGCTCCGCCGCCGCGGTTGAGCACATCCCACATCCTGATCCATCCGCGTGTCGATGAGGGAGGCCGCGAGACGGTCCCCGAAGGGCGGCTGGCCGTGTCGGTTCATACAGGGAGGGGGATCGGTCAGCTTTGGGACCGGATTGCCCATGCGGCGCGCGCGATGCTGCCCGCGAGCGATGCAATCCCCCTCAATCGCCGCCAGCGCGATCTGGCCTCGATCGCTGCCGCCGCGTTGCGTGGCGCGGGAGAGGGGAGCGATCCGCTGCTGATCGCGGAAGACCTGCGCCACGCATTGCGCGCGTTCGACCGGATCACGGGTGCCGCTGATGTCGAGGCGATGCTCGACACGCTGTTCGGGCGCTTCTGCATAGGCAAATGATGTTCCACGTGGAACGCTTTTGACCGCAGCGCCGCGCGGCGCTATTTCGACGAGCATGCGGACATGGGATGTGATCGTGATCGGCGGCGGACACGCCGGGACCGAAGCGGCGGCCGCGGCCGCGCGCTGCGGCGCGCGTACCGCGCTCGTCACCTTCGACCCCGCCACGCTGGGTGCGATGTCGTGCAATCCGGCGATCGGCGGGTTGGGCAAAGGCCATCTGGTGCGCGAGGTCGACGCTCTGGACGGGCTGATCGGTCGCGCCGCGGATCAGGCCGCGATACACTATCGCTTGCTCAACCGCTCCAAGGGGCCGGCGGTGCAGGGTCCGCGTGTCCAGGCCGACCGCACGCGCTACGCCGCCGCGATCCAGACGATGCTCGCCCGCCAGTCGGGTCTCGATATCGTCGAGGGCGAAGCCGTCGGTCTGATCGTCGAGCAGGGGCGGGTGATCGGGGTCCGACTGGCTGATGACACGCGTTTGACCTGCGCCGCAGTCGTGATTGCGAGCGGCACCTTTCTCGGCGGTCGTATCTTCCGGGGTGAGGAGCGCGAGACAGGCGGCCGCATCGGCGAGCGCGCGGCAACCGCGCTGGGTGTCCA
>DATIGZ010000269.1:0-6847 GCA_035481255.1 Sphingomonas sp.
GTCGATGTTCGGCGCCGCATCCCTCCTCGCGGCGCCGGCATCGGCATCGATCCTCGATTATGTCGGCGAATGCGTGCCCTTCGCGCGTCAGGCCTCTGGTATTCAGATCTGGGGCGACGCCTGGACCTGGTGGGGTCAGGCGCAGGGCAAGTACCAGCGCGGCGACGTGCCCGAAGTCGGCGCCGTGGTCGCCTTCGCCAAATCGAACGCGCTGCGCCTCGGACATGTCTCGGTCGTCAGCCGGATCATCGAGCCCCGCGTTGTCATGGTCACCCACGCCAACTGGTCGCGCTTCGACGGCAAGCGCGGCAAGGTCGAGCAGGACGTGACCCTGTTCGACGTCTCGCCCGCGAACGACTGGAGCCAGGTCAAGGTCTGGTACCGCGACACGCGCGGCTTGGGCGGCACCACCTACCCCGTCCACGGCTTCATCTATGGCCGCCCGGCCAGCGGCGCCAAGGTCGCCAGGGCCCGCGTCACCGCGGAGCTGACCGGCGACCGCCCGGACTATGTCGGCTCGCTGATCGACGCCTACGCGCGTTAGGCCCCTGCCCCTCCCCAAACCGGATCGTCACCCCGGCCTTGTGCCGGGGTCCACGGTGCGGCGAGCAATGCCCTCGATCCTCATGTGCCATCGCCTGACGTCCGGTGGATCCCGGCACAGGGCCGGGATGACGAGCGAGGCTGGACGCAACAGCTTACCTCCGCCAAAATAGCCGCGATGGGTGGCTCGCCATTTCGCTCAGGTGGAGCCGAAAAGGGTGATCGTCGAGCACCGGAGCGCAGTGTACTCAGGTACGTGAGCACCGGAGCGAAGAGGATCGCGCTTTGCAGGCCCGCATGAGCGGAATGGCGGGCCGCCCATCCATGTTCTTCTCCTTCGTCGACGAGCTCCGCGCCGCGGGCATATCCGCCAGCATGAAGGAGCACCTCGTGCTGCTCGAGGCGCTCGACCGCGACGTGATCGAGCGTACGCCAGAGGCCTTCTACTATCTCGCCCGCGCCACCTTCGTGAAGGACGAGGGCCTGCTCGACCGGTTCGATCAGGTCTTTGCCAAGGTCTTCCGCGGCATCTCGACGACCTTCGGCGCCCAGACCGCCGATATCCCCGAGGACTGGCTCCGCGCCGTGGCCGAGAAGTACCTTACGCCCGAGGAGATGGAGGCGATCAAGTCGCTCGGCGACTGGGACGAGATCATGGAGACGCTCAAGAAGCGGCTCGAGGAGCAGCAGGGCCGGCATCAGGGCGGCAACAAGTGGATCGGCACCGGCGGCACCTCCCCTTACGGCAATTCGGGCTACAACCCGGAGGGCGTCCGTATCGGCGGCGAAAGTACCCACAAGCGCGCACTCAAGGTGTGGGATCAGCGCGAATTCAAGAATCTCGACTCCACGCGCGAACTCGGCACCCGCAACATCAAGGTGGCGATGCGCCGCCTGCGCCGCTTCGCGCGCGAGGGCGCCGCGGATGAGCTGGATATCGACGCGACGATCGCCGGCACCGCGCGGCAGGGCTGGCTCGACATCCATATGCGCCCCGAACGGCACAATGCGGTCAAATTACTCCTCTTTCTCGACGTCGGCGGATCGATGGATCCCTGGGTCAAGCTCTGCGAGGAGCTGTTCAGCGCCGCGACCTCGGAATTCAAGAATCTCGAATTCTTCTACTTCCACAACTGCCTCTATGAAGGCGTGTGGAAGGACAATCGCCGCCGCTTTACCGAGCGCACCCCGACTTGGGACGTGCTGCACAAGTACGGCCACGACTATAAGGTGATCTTCGTCGGCGACGCCTCGATGTCGCCCTATGAAATCAGTCATCCCGGCGGATCGGTCGAGCATTTCAACGAGGAAGCGGGCGCGGCATGGATGCAGCGCGTCACCAACACCTATCCCGCCGCGGTCTGGCTCAACCCGATCCCCGAAGAGCAATGGGGCTATTCCCAGTCGGTCCGCATCCTGCGCGAGCTGATGAACGACCGCATGTACCCGCTGACGCTGGCGGGACTGGACGATGCCATGCGCGAACTGAGCCGGAAGACCTGAGACTAGAAAACGGGGGGTTGAATGTCGGGAATCACACTGCCGCCTGGCGTCGAAGTCCGCGACCCGCGGCTCGTTGCCGCACAGCACCCCTACACCTTCTGGCTGCCGCACCCCGTTTCGCTGGCTGCTCTCGAAGCAGGCGATATTGCGAGATTCATCTTCTTTCAGACCGACCGCGCCACCCAATATAATGGAGAGCGAATGTGGGTGCTCGTCCAGCAGATTGATGATGGACATATTCTGGGCACGCTCGACAATGAGCCGGTGGACATGCCGCGCATCCAACGCGGTGCGGAGGTTTGTGTGCCGATCTCCCATGCGATCGATTTCGAGTTCGCACCCGGCAAGCAGGGACCTGTGCCGCCGCATCAGCGCGAGTATTGGGACTTGTGCTTCGTCGACAGCTGCATCCTGGAACAGCGCAGTCGGGTGAACCACCTCTATCGTGAAGCGCCCATGCCGAGGCGCGAGGGCGATACGGACCCCGATAGCGGCTGGCGCATCCGCGGAACCGCCGAAGCCATTGCGGAGGACGAGAGACGAGGTCAGCCGCCGCAGTTCGTTGCGCTCGGCGCGGTGCTGAACTGCGACGATTCATGGCTTGATCTGATTGATGCGCCAGTTGGTGCGGCCTACGCCCGTGAAGGCGAAACCGGCGATTTTGTGCCCTATGATCCCGAGCCAGAATCCGATTCCTGATCCCCGGCGGAATCGATCCACCCAGGACGAGCGACGATGAACAAGTTCTGCTACGCTGCCCTTCTTGCCCTTGCCGCCCCGCTGGCCGCATCCGCATCCCCGGAAACCATCGTGACCGGACCACGCAACGCGGATATCCTTGCGGTCGCCGACGCCTTCGATCGCGCCCAGCTCACCCAGGATCGCGCCACGCTCGAACGCATGGTCGATGAGGGTCTGGTCTTCATCCAGTCGAATGGTGAGCAAGCGGGCAAAAAGGCATTCATCGACGGCTGGACGACGCCCGGCGACATCTATGATCCCGTGAAGCTCGTCGATCGCGTCGTCATTCGGCTCGGCCCGGACGCATTCATGGTCAGCGCCGCGACCACGCTCACCGGCACCTCCGGCGGCAAACGCTTCTCCAGCAGCTTCCGCTTCACTGATACCTTCCGCCGCATCGCAGGCGAATGGCGCGCCATCCATATACAGGTGACACGAACCGCCGGCTAACCGCCGCTTGAAATGTTGGATTTCAACTGCTTGGCTCGATCTCGTTCTTTGAGATCGTCAACCTGCCCCGCTTGACACCGGCGTGTGAAAACCTGCCGAAAGTGTCAACTTCGCCAACTGCCTCGCGCACGCGTAGGAGTGCGACTTTTGGGACGTTTCGAGCGTCAGCCCGCCGCTTTCAGAGCCGCTCCACCGCGCGCTGCAGTTTACGCAGGATGCCGGAATCGCCAGCGGGCGCATCCGCCGCCTCCTGCGCCAGCGCCATCAGCCGTACCGCGCCGAAGCTTGCTGACAGCCCCTTCAGCCGCAGCGCGGCGCTGCGCCACGTCTCGGGATCGTTCGCGGTCGCGAGCGACTTGAGCCCGCGCTTCGCGCTCTCGAGGAACGCCTCACGCAGCTCCGCGATCAGCCCGGGCTCATCGCCCACAGCCGCCGCCAGCGTCGCATCGATTGCACCGGGATCATACGCCATGCCGTGAGTCTAATAAGGCGTGCTTAATGACTGGTTTCCCGAAGCTATTCCGATTTTGCCGATCCGTGCTAGATTGAGACAATGAACGGGGGAACCAAAGCGGCCGGCTTCGCGGCGAACGAGGAAGACGGGCTGATGCTCGTCGAGGAGCCCACACCGGTACCGGCGAGCGCCGCGCACCCGGCCTATGATCCGGCGGAGGATATCGAGGAAGAGGAGCCGTATCGCGCGCCCGGCGAGTTGTTGGTGCCGCTGATAGCCGCTGGTCTCACCCTCGCCTGGTTCGGCGCGATGGGCTGGCTGCTCCAGCCCGCACTCGCCGTGCCGATTCCCCCGGTCCAGCTTGTTCAGCTGATCGCGGCGCTCTGCGTCCCGCCGATCCTGATCGGCATCTTCTGGCTGCTCGCCCGCCGCTCGAGCCGAGCCGAGGCGCGCCGCTTCGGCAACAGCGCGCGCGCCATGCGCGAAGAGGCCGCGAGCCTCGAACGCGTCGTCGCGACCCTCGCCCGCAAGATCGAAGCGAACCGCGCCGCGCTTGCCGCGCAGACCACCGCGTTGATGGCGATGGGCGATGACGCCGCCGAACGGCTTCAGGCCGTCTCCAACGGGATGGCGGCGGAAGCGAAACAGATCGACGCGAGCGCCCGGACGCTGGTCGACAGCGCCGCCAGCGCCGAAAGGAGCGTGAACATCGTCCTCGCGTCGCTGCCCAGGGCGCATGGCGGGATGCTCGACATGGCCGCGACGCTGGACACCGCCGGACTCAAGGCCGGTGAGCATGCCGCCGCGCTCGACGCTCAGCTCGCCGCGCTCGCCGAGCGCGGACGTGAGGCCGACAATGTCGCCGGTGGCGCCGCCCAACGGCTCGCCGCGCACATCGCCAAGATGGAAGCCACCAGCGAGACCGCCGGCACGCGGCTTGAGGGGGTCGCCGATCAGATGTCCGGCACCGTCGACGCCATGCTCGACCGCACCGCCGCCGCGGTGGATGAGGCCCGCAAGGGCATCGCCGCCCAGGGTGAAGCAATGCTGGCGATGCTCGCCACCAATCAAGCCTCGCTCGACGCCGCGGGCCGCGAAAGCATCGAGACCGTCGGCGCCCGCATCAGCGAGGTCGAGGAGACGATCAGCCGCATCGCCGAGAAGCTGGGTGAGGAGCAGACTCGGATCGACATCCTGCTCGCGTCGGTGACCGGCGGCATTGCGCAGGCCGACGGCGCGATGGCCGCGCTCCATTCGGCGGGCATGGATCGTACACAGGCGCTGTCCGCTTCGGTCAGTGCGCTCGACAGCTCGACCGCGGCGATGACCGAGACGCTGAAGGTCGGTGACGAGACCGCCCGCCGCGTGATCGCGACGGCCGAGGAACTGCTCACCGCGCTCGACTCCTCGGCGCGTGAGATCGACGAGACGATGCCCGAATCGCTCAGCCGGCTCGAGGACCGGATCGGCGCCACCCGCACGGTTATCGCGAGCGCCAAACCGGAGCTGCTCGCGCTCGTCACCGCCGCCGAGAGCACGCATGACGCGATCGAAGCGATCGCCGACGTCGTCTCGCGCCAGCGTGAAACGCTGATCAAGACTCAGGCCGCGCTCATCGAGACCCTCGATACGGGGCATGAGAAGACCGATCAGCTCGAGGAAATCGTCGACCGCGCGATCGCCAATGCGCGGCGCTTCGCCGACGATGCCGCACCGCAGCTGGTCGAGGCATTGCTCCGCATCCGCGAGACCGCCAACGCCGCCGCCGAGCAGGCGCGCGCCACGCTCTCCGGACTGGTGCCCGAGGCCGAGCGCCGGCTCGAGGAGGCGGGCAGCACCGCGATGCGCCGCGCGATCGACGCGGGCGTCCGCCAGCAACTCACCGATCTGGGTCAGGCGGCTGAGACAGCCGTCTCCACCGCCAGCCAGGCTTCGGAACGCCTCACCCAGCAGATGATGAGCATCGGCGAAGCCTCCGCCGCGGTCGAGCGCCGGATCGAAGAAGCCCGTGCCGAGCGCGAAGAGGCTGACCGGGACAATTTCGCCCGCCGTGTCTCGCTGCTCGTCGAAGCGCTCAATTCCGCCGCGATCGACATCACCAAGGCGTTCGCGCACGAGGTGTCGGACAGCGCCTGGTCGGCCTATCTGAAGGGCGACCGCGGTGTGTTCACCCGCCGTGCCGTCCGCCTCCTCGACAGCGGCGACGCGCGCGAGATTGCCGGTCTGTACGACAGCGACCCGCACTTCCGCGAGCAGGTCAACCGCTACATCCACGATTTCGAGGCGATGCTGCGTCAGGTGCTCGCGCTGCGCGACGGATCGCCGCTCGGCGTCACCCTGCTCTCCTCGGACATGGGTAAGCTCTACGTCGCGCTGGCGCAGGCGATCGAGCGTCTGCGTACCTGACGGCGGCTATTTCTTCGCCGCCTCCAGCACCTTCATTCCGAAGGCGAGCCGCTGCATATACAGAGCCCGGTCGCTCGCTTTGGGCCAGGCCGCGCTGGTGACCATCACCAGTCTGGTCGCGGGATCGATCAGGATCACCTGTCCGAAGATCCCCTGTGCGGCGTAATAGCCGCCGGGGATCGTCCACCATTGATAGCCATAGCCGCCGCCGGGGTGGGTGGCATGGGACTTGGTCGCATCGGCGAACCAGCCGTTCGGCACGATCCCCTTCCCGCCCTCAAGCGACATCTGCCCGATCCGCGCATAGTCGCGCAGCGAGACCGAGAGGCAGCAGCCGCTGACCTCCGCGCCGCTCTGGTCCGTCATCCAGAAGGCATCGCGCTCCATGCCGTAGCGGCGCCAGACCTTCTCGCTCAGATACTCGGAGAGCTTCTTCTTCGTCGCGCGGCGCACCAGAACGCCGATCAGATTGGTCTCGCCCGTCTTGTAGACGAACTTGCTGCCCGGCGGATCGGCGCGCGGGAGCTTGCGCATATAGGCGACGGTGGGATCCTGCCCGGCAGGCACCGCCTCGGCGAACATCCGCGCCACGTCGCTGTTGGGATCGGTATAGTCCTCGTTCCAGCGAACACCGGAGGTCATCGTCAGGATCTGTCGGATGGTCACCCCGTCATAGCCACCGCCGGCGAGGTCGGGGATGTACTTGGTGACCGGTTCGTCGAGCGACTTGATATAGCCGTCTCTGATCGC
>DATIGZ010000270.1:0-3234 GCA_035481255.1 Sphingomonas sp.
CAGCGTACACCGTTCGCGCGGGGCGCCGTCCGCGAAGCGCGAACGCGCGACCGCGTCCCGGCCCGCCTCGTCCAGCTTGCCCTGTCCGCTGCCGGTAAGGGTACCGACATTCGCCGGCACGCCCGCTGCATCGATATCGAACGCGACGACGCTGTACGCCGGCGCTCCCGGCATCGGCGGCAACCTCGCATAATCGGGATAGGCGCGCAGCAGCATCGCCGGCGACCCCGGCCCGACACAATCGTTGGGCCGGATCCGCGCAAAGGCTTCCCGCTCCCCGATCGCGCCCTTCCGGACAAGCGCGGCGAACCGATAGACCGCCTCGATCGGCGCGGCCGCGATCGGTTGGGGCTTGGCGCTGAACCGGATCGTGCAGCTGCGTTCGCGCCCCGCAGGCGCGAAGCGCCACAAGCTGAGCACGGCCGGCAAATCCTGCGTATCGAGATAGGCGCCTCCGCCGACCCGCTCGGCAGAGCCGATCCGGACCGGGCGCCCGTCAGGCGTAAGGCGAAAGCGCAGCTCAATCTCAGACAGTGCCGATCCGGCCGACAGCATCGCGCCCACAGTCAGCGGATCAGCTGTCGAAACCGGGCGCGCCTGAGTCCCGCCGCAATCGACGGCGCCGGGAACATAATCCACGAGCGTAGCCTGAGGGCGTGATCGTGCCTGAGCGCCCGACTCGGGGGCCTGGATCGTGAAATTTCGTGTCTCGGGAGCCACGGCGAGCAGGAGGAGCGAAATCATCGCGCCAGCTTCGCGCAGCCAAGTTGCGTGCGCAAGTCAGACCGCGGTCTTGCCATACTCCTGGCGCGTCACCGGATGGCTCGACGACAAGCCGGCATCGACCGCGAGCGCCTGTCCGTTGACATAGCTCGCATCGTCCGACGCCAGGAACAGCGCCGCCCGCGCCAGCTCCTCCGCCTGCGCGCCGCGGCGCAGCGGATTGAGGCGGCCGACCCGGTCCATCTTCCCCACCTCGCGCGCATAGTCGAAGGTCGGTTTGGTCATCCCCGTCTCGGTCAGGCCAGGGCACAGCGCGTTGACCCGGACGTTCGATCCCGACAATTGCTGCGCGGCGACCGCCGCCAGATTGATGACGCCCGCCTTGGACGCCGAATAGGCCGGACTGCCCGCGCCCGAGCGGATCCCCGCGACGCTGGCGGTCAGCACGATCGCCCCGCCGCCCCGCTCGGCGATCTTCGGCGCGCCATGTTTGATCGCCAGCAGCGGACCGATCAGATTGACGCGCAGCACCTCCGCGATCAGCTCGGGCGTGGTGTCGAAGATATTGGCCATGCCGCCCGAAATGCCGGCATTGGCGAAGACCACGTCGAGCCCGCCATATTCGGCGACCGCCAGTTCGACCGTCGCGATCACATCCGGCTCGCTTCCCGCATCCATGCGGATCGCCTTGGCGGTGCCGCCCGCCGCCGCGATCATCGCCACGGTCTCGTCGGCGCCCTCGGCCTTGTCGGCGGCGATCACCTTGCCGCCCTCTGCCGCAAACAGCAGCGCCGCCGCGCGCCCGATCCCGCTGCCCGCGCCGGTGACGATGATCGATTTGCCGGTGAAGCGCGCCATCAGATCGTCACCCCGCCATCGACGACCATCGCCTGCCCGGTCATGTAGCGGCCCGCGGGCGAGGCGAGATAGACCACAGCGCCCGCGATATCCTCGGGATCGCCCAGCCGCCGCAGCGGCGTGCCCTGATTAACGCGTTTCTCCGCCTCGGGATTCTCCCACAGCGCACGCGCGAAATCGGTCTTGATCAGGCCCGGCGCGATGCAGTTCACGCGGACATTGTCGGGGCCATATTCCACCGCATAGTTGCGTGCGAGCTGGAAGTCGGCCGCCTTGGAGACGTTGTACGCACCGATCACCGGCGATCCGCGCAGCCCGCCGATCGAGGAGATGATGACGATCGCGCCGTCCTTGCGCTCGCGCATCTCCGGCGCGGTCATCTGGATCAGCCAATGGTTGGAGACGATATTGTTGTCGAGGATCTTGCGGAACTGATCGTCCTCGATCCCGGCGAGCGGGCCGTAATACGGATTCGAAGCCGCGTTGCAGACGAGGATGTCGATCCGCCCGAAGGCGCGTCGGGTCTCATCCACCAGATGCCGGAGCGCTTCCTTCTCTGAGATGCTCGCGGCAACCGCGATCGCGGTGCCCGCGCCATGCTTCGCGTTGATCGCCGCGGCGACCTCGTCGCACGCCTCCTGCTTTCGGCTCGAGATCACCACCTTCGCGCCATGATCGGCCAACGCTTCGGCTGAGGCCTTGCCGATCCCGCGCGAGCTTCCGGTGACGATGGCGACCTTTCCGGTCAGGTCGAACAATTTCATGGGCGTCAGGCTCCTGCGAGTTGGGCAAATTTCCACGCACTCGCCGCCAGCCCCGGCACGCGCGCCGCGGTTTCCTCGGCGTGCGCGTTGCTGGCATTGCCGTCGAGCAGGCGCTTCTTGATCCCCTGAACGATGCTCATCAGCCGGAACTGGCCGAAGGCGAAGTACCAGTTGAGGTCGGGGATGCCGTCGCGACCCGTCGCGGCGCAGTAGCGTTCGACCATCTGATCGACGGTCGGGATGCCGGTGTCCGCGCCGGTGATTCCGCCGATGCCCGACGCACCGTTGGCCGGGATCATCCAGTTCATCAGCAGATAGCTGAAATCGGCCATCGGATCGCCGAGCGTCGACAGTTCCCAGTCGAGCACCGCCTTCACGCGCGGCGCGTCGGCGTCGAAGATCATGTTGTCGATGCGATAGTCGCCATGGACGATGCTGGTCCGCGTCTGCGGCGGCAGCGTGCGCGGCAGCCATTCGATCAGCTTCTCGACATCGGGCAGCTCGTCGGTCTGCGCCAGCCGGTATTGCTTGGTCCAGCGCCCTACCTGCCGCTCGAAATAGCTGCCGGGCTTGCCGTATTCGCCAAGACCCGCGGCCTGATAGTCGGTGTTGTGAAGCTGGGCGAGCCGGTCGCAGATCTCGTTGTAGATCGCGGTGCGCTGCAACGGCGTCATGCCCGGCAGCGCCCCGTCCCACCAGGTCACACCATCGACCCGCTCCATGATGTAGAAGGCGGAACCAACGACATCATCGTCCTCGCATAGTCCATAGGGGCGCGGCACCGGGAAGCCGGTCGGATGCAGCCCGGCGATCAGCCGATACTCGCGATCCACCGCGTGCGCCGAGGGCAGCAGCGGTCCGAACGGCTTGCGCCGCAGGACGTAAGTGC
>DATIGZ010000271.1:0-2490 GCA_035481255.1 Sphingomonas sp.
ATCTCGAGGGAACGCTGACCCAATGTTCGGCCCGGCATTTCGTTGCGAGAGGCGGTTGAACGCGGCCGATTGGTTCGCTACAGCCCGCCGACGCCAAGCCCGGAGACGTGGGTGAGTGGCTGAAACCAACGCTTTGCTAAAGCGTCGTACGGGGAACCGTACCGAGGGTTCGAATCCCTCCGTCTCCGCCACCCGATACCCAGCGCGCCTGCATCCCCCAGCCAAGGCTCCCGGCCTCGCCGGACGATTCGGGTTTGCGAGCCCCGCGATCGGGAAGCTTTCGCTCCGGCAACGAGCGGGACAGGCTTGATTCACCGGGCGGCCGCCAGATGCGCCATTCATCTGGAACAGGAGCCAAGAATGACCTTCCCCCGCCATGCCGGCGTCATCTCGATCGCCATGGCAGCCATGGTTGCGGCGACCGGCGCCCATGCGGCGGCGCCCGCGAAGGGCGCGGCCGCGCTTGCGGCGCAGCATTGGGATCTTGTCGAATGGAGCGGCCGCGATCTGCCCGAGGGCAAGCCGCTGCGCCTCGATTTCGATGCGAAGAGCGGGCGTTTCTCCAGCAGCACCGGCTGCAACCGCACGGGCGGCGGCTTCACGGTCAAGAGCGGTGCGATCCGCTTCGGCGGGGGGAAGAGCAATTTCTTCAGCACGCAGATGGCGTGTCCCGAGCCGACGATGTCGACCGAGCGTGCCTATGTCGACGGGCTCGCAGCGGTCACCCGCTACACGATCAGCGGCGACCGGCTGATCCTGCGCACGGCGAAGGGGGTGACGTTCACCTATCGCGCCGCGCACAAGCCCGCCGCCGGCGCGCCGCGCAAGTTGATCCATGTCTCGGCCGAAACCAGGCCGTGCACCGCCGTCGCGCCGATGACGTGCCTGCAAGTGCGCGAGAAGGAAAGCGACCCCTGGCAACTTCACTATAGTGGAATCGTCGATTTCGAACCGCGGCCGGGGATCGAATATCGCCTGCGGATCATCGAGGAGAAGGTGGCGAACCCGCCCGCCGACGGATCGTCGATCCGCTGGACGCTGGATCAGGTGATCGAGCAGCGCGTGGTCAAGTCCTGAGCGTGAGATCGCCGGTGCGCCGGGGCGCGCCGGCCCTTCATCGACCGGCGGCGCGCCGGGCCCATTCGCGATAGGGATCGGTGCCGCCGGTGACGGGCAGATGGCGGATTCGCATCGACTGGTCGGCGAACGGTCTGGCGAGATCGGCATAGATCGCCGCGGTCGACAGACCGTAGGGCTCGCCGTCCGCGTTGGAGCAGGCGAAGACGACTTCCCCGATCCCGGCGAGGCGCATCGCGGCCATGCACATCGGGCAGGGCTGGCCGCTGGCATAGACCGCGCCACCGGACAGGTCGGCGGTACCGAGCGCCGCGCTCGCCGCGCGGATCGCGTTGAGCTCGGCATGACCGGTGGGGTCATGGGTCACGAGGACCGTGTTCACCCCGGTCGCGACGACCGTGCCATCCCGGACGAGCACCGCCCCGAAAGGCCGTCCGCCCGCTTCGACATTGGCGGCGGCAAGCGCGACCGCGCGGTTCAGATGGGTTTCGGCGTCATCCATGTCCTCATCTCCATCTCGTGTCCCCACACCTACAGGCTGGCGGCCACGCCTTCCCGCTCATTGTCCCAGATCATGCTGATGACCTTCCAGCCATCGACATCCTTGTAGAGCTGGATCGAATTGATCCCGCGCCGGTCGAGATCCGCCGAATCGGGTGAGCGGCGCGCCTCATAGATGCTCCAGGCGTGCGCCATGTTGCCGAACACGTTGATCCGGCGCGCGGTCTCGATCTCGTAGAAATCATTCGCCGCGAAGAAGGGAGTGGTGTCGGCGGCATAGGCGTCGCCGCCCATGATCCGGATCGCGGGTGTGCCGTCCGGCTCGACCCAGGTCCGCATCTGGCGGCTCTCCTCATGGAAGATCGCGCGCTGGCGCGACCAGTCGCGCGGCCCGGCTGGACCCGAAATCATGTCGTAGAGTTCATCCAGCACCTTCCCGATCTCGATCTCGTCCGTGCTCATCCGGCCTCTCCATTGTCGGTCATCGTCCGACTCTATGATCTGGCGGACCGATTGCCGATAGGCGCCGTGCGCCAAGCGACTCGCAATCGTCATCGCTTGCTGGCATCCGGGGCGGCGATGCGTTCCCTGCTTCTCGTCCCGCTCGCCTTGGCTGCCGCGCCCGCGCTGGCGCAGGTGCGTGCCGTGCCCACTCAGCCCGCGACCGAGCGAGAGGCGTTGCGCGGCGTCGAGGTGATCCTGCTCAACGAGGGCGCAGCGCCGGTGCCCGCCGAGGGCCCGCGCCAGATCGAGGTGACCGCGGCCGACGGCACGCGCATGACGCTGGAGCGGCTGCCCGCGCCTGCCGGGACGATCGCGCCCGGCGGCTTCGCCAAGGCGCGTTACGTGCCCGTCGCCTATGCCGCACGGTCTGCGCCATCCGTGGCGGGGGAGCTGCCGCCGGGTGTCGGC
>DATIGZ010000272.1:0-17328 GCA_035481255.1 Sphingomonas sp.
CTATACCGGCTGGCGGCTGCCGACGCTCAACGAGCTGTACCGCCCGTTCCGCGCGGGCGCCGATGCCACCGCGGCCAACCCGCTGCTCAATCCCGAACGGCTGGCGGGGGTGGAAGCGGGCATAGACCTGACCCCGCTTTCCGCGCTGACGCTGAGCGCCACCGGCTATTGGAACCGTATCCGCGGCGCGATCGGCAACGTGACTTTGGGCACCGGGCCGGGCACCTTCCCCGGCGTCGGCTTCGTCGCGGCGGGCGGCGCCTATCGACAGCGGCTCAACCTCGACGCGATCGTCGCGGCGGGCGCGGAAGTCGACCTGCGCTGGCGTTCCGGCCCGTGGCGGGCGAGCGCATCCTGGGCCTTCACCGATGCCAGCGTCGATGCCTCGGGCGCGGCCGCAGCGCTCGACGGCATGCGGCCCGCGCAGGTCGCGCGGCATCACGGATCGGCCAGCCTCGACTGGACACATGACCGCGCATCGGTGTCGGTCACCGGCCGCTATACGGACCAGCAGTTCGAGGACGATCAGAACACGCGCGCGCTGGCCGACGCCTTCACGCTCGACGCGCGGATCGCGGTGCCGCTGACCGCGGGCCTTTCGATCGAGGCGCGGGGCGAGAACCTGACCGACGCGCGGGTCGAAACCGCGATCACCGGCAACGGCATCGTCGAACGCGCGACACCGCGCACGCTCTGGATCGGATTGAGCTACCGCCCGCGCTGAGCGGCGAGATCGTCGAACAGGTCGAGATAGGCGCGCACCGGATCCGGTCCGCTCTCGGCCCGCGGTTCGGGGCGCTGGCGGCCGGGCGTCAGCCAATAGTTGAGCGCGCCAACCAGCCGCGCGCGGTCGCCCGGCGGAACGATCGTGCCGCGCGCGGGCGAATCGATCAGTTCGTGGATCGCGACGCTCGAATCGGTGGCGACGGCAGGCGTCCCCGCGGCGATCGCCTCGCGCAACACGCCGGGCACGCCTTCGAACTCGCTGGTCAGCACCACCGCCGCGGCGCGCGCGATGGCAGGCAGCGGATCGGGCGCATGGCCGGGCATCAGCACACGCTCCTCAAGCCCCGCGCGTTCGACCAGCCGCTCAAGCGTGGCGCGCTCCTCGCCCTCGCCCAGAATCACCAGCTTGACCTCGGGATCGTGAAGGCGGGGGATGGCCGCGATCAGCCGCTCCCAGCGTTTCTGCGGTGCGAGCCGCCCGACGCCGAGCAGGAACCGGCCCTCGGGCAGCACCGGTGGCGGGGCGCCGGGAATCGGTCGCGTCGGCGGATTGGGGATGACATGGACGTGCGCCGGGGACAGCCCCATCGCGCCCACCGCTTCCCCCGCCATCGCCGGGGTCATCGCCACCACCGCGTCGAGGAAGCGCGGGTGCATCCGCAGCCAGCTGCGATAGCCGACCCCCGCGCCGCGCGGCAGATCCGGGCGCACCAGCGCATTGGAAACCTTGCCCACGATCGGCGGGCACGCCTTGCCCAGCCGCGCATGCAGCCAGAAAGCGGCGCCGGTATAATGGTTGCCGGGGCAGAAGACGACGTCCGGCGCCAGCTCGCGCACGATGACGTGCAGGCCAAACAGCGCGCGGTAGCTGCTGCTGCCCAGCACACGCACCTCCACACCCGGCGGAATTTCATGCGCCAGCGCGCCGCCGGTATCGCCGATCACCAGCGTCACCCGTCGCCCTGCGCGCGCCCAGCCATCGGCCATCCGCAGCAGCGCGCGCTCGACTCCGCCGCCCTTCAGCGTCTGCGCGAAGCTCAATATATGCGCTGCGGCGGGGGTCTGATCGGGCACGGCGATCCGGGCTGGGGTTGAAGGCTGCCCAGCTAAAGCCCAAATCGCTCCCGGAAGAAACCGCATTCTGACGCCATGAGAGGCGCGTGCGAGCGCGTTCATGTCATCCGGCGTTCAGATTCGATGCGGCTAAAGGCGCGGCAAAAACGTTACGCTTCCGGAGAAGGGCACCAGTTTGGCCTATGTTGAACCACCGGGAGCGGAAGCTTCGATGAATACGACTGTCGCAAATCCCGTCCCGATCGCAGCTGCGCCCGATCTTGCCGGGCTGGAGCCGATCGAGAAGATCAGGCGCCGCTGGCCCGCATTGCTGGGCGCGGCGCTGTCGCTGCTGATGATCGCGGGCCTTGCGAACGAGCTGTTCGATAAGGGGCTGACCGGTCTGTCGCAGATGGCGCCGAGCAGCTGGGTCTTCTACCTGTTCTTCGCGCTCTTCTATCTCGGCCCGCCGACCTTCGACTATGTCATCTTCCGCCGGCTGTGGCAGATCCCGCCCTCGGGCATGGTCGCGCTGCACCGCAAGCGCATCGCGAACGAGGTGGTGCTCGGTTATTCGGGCGAGGCCTATTTCTACGCCTGGGCACGTCAGCGCACGCAAATGGTCGCCGCCCCGTTCGGCGCGGTGAAGGACGTGTCGATCCTCTCGGCGATCGCGGGCAACGCGATCACGCTGGCGATGCTCGTGCTGGCGCTGCCGCTGGCCACCGAGTTGCTGACCCCGGCGCAATTCAACACCGCGCTCGTCTCGATCGGGATCATGGTGGCGATGTCGCTGCCCTTCCTGATCTTCTCCAAGCGCGTCTTCTCGCTTCGGCGCGGGACGCTGTGGTGGATTTTCGGCATTCATTCGCTGCGCCTGGTGCTGGGATCGATCCTGATCGCCTGCGCATGGCATTTCGCGATGCCCGACGTGTCGATCGGCATGTGGCTGATCCTCGCCGCGGCGCGCATGCTGGTGTCGCGTTTGCCGTTCGTGCCCAACAAGGATCTTCTTTTCGCCAATTTCGCGATCATACTGATCGGGCAGGGACAAGCCCTGTCGGAGCTGCTCGCCTTCACCGCGGCGCTCACCCTGCTTGTCCATGTCGTGCTGTTCGCCGGCTTCGGACTGCTGGGGCTGATCAGGAAGGATATATGACCGTTCGTTTTCTTACCGTTCCGCTTCTCGCCACTCTTACCCTCTCCGCCGCCCCCGCCCGGGCGCAACCTGTGCTGGGCGAGGATGCCGCCGCGTGCAACGGCGGCGCCGGTTCGGCGATCCGCGTGCAGGTGACGGGACTCAAGGACCGGATCGGGCGGCTCAAGCTCGAGCTTTATCCGGCGAACGAGGACGATTTCCTCAAGGACGACCGCGATCTCAAGCGCGAGGGCAAGTTCTTCCACCGCATCTGGGCGCAGACCCCGGCGAACGGCAGCGTGGTGCTGTGCATCAAGGCACCGCGCGCGGGCCGCTACGCGCTGCTCTTCACCCATGACCGCGACGGCAAGAACAAATTCAACTTCTGGAAGGACGGCGCCGGCTTCCCGAGCAACCGCAAGCTCGGCCGAAGCCGCCCCAAGCTGGAGGAAGCGGCGATCAATGTCGGCGGCGGCGTCACCCGCGTGACGATCCGCGCGCAATATCTGCGCGGCCTGTCGGGCTTCGCGCCCTATGATCCGAACGACTGAGGCCGCCATGCGGATCGTCGACGTCAACGAATATTACTCCCCGACCGGCGGGGGCGTGCGCACCTATCTCGACCGCAAGATGCGCATCATGGCCGAGCTTGGTCATGAGCTGATCGTCATCGCCCCCTTTGACGAGGACCGGATCGAGGACCGTCCCGATGGCGGACGCATCTATTGGGTCAAGGCGCCGCCGCTGATCGTCGACCGCAACTACTGGCTGTTCAAGGACATGGCGCCCGTCATCCGCCTGCTCGACGAGCTCAAGCCCGATGTGGTGGAGAACAGCTCGCCGTGGCGCCCCGCCTGGGCGCTCAGCCGCTGGCAGGGCGACGCGCTGAAGGTGTTCTTCGCGCACAACGACAATATCGGCGCCTATCCGCAGCGCTGGCTGGCGCCCTTCGCCGGTCCGGACCGGATCGAACAGATGTTCGGCTGGTACACGCGCTACATGAACAAGTTCCTCGAGGGCTACGACGCCTTCGTGACCAATGGCCCGGCGCTGGCGAAGCGCTATCGCCGCCGCGGCATCCATGTCGATGCGGCGATGCCGCTGGGGATCGACCGCAACCATTTCTCGCCCAATCTGCGCGACGAAGCGCTGCGCGCGTCGATGCTGGCGCAACTCGACCTGCCACCCGAGGGGCATTTGCTGATCGGGCTCGGGCGCCACCACCGCGAAAAGCGCTGGCCGGTGGTGATTGACGCGGTCGAGCGCGCCGGCGCCAAGATGCCGGTCGGCCTGATGCTGCTGGGCGACGGGATGCAGCGCGCGCAGCTTGAGCGCCAGATCGCGGGCAACACGCATATCCGCCTGTTCCGCCCGGTCTATGACCGCGAGCGCTTCAGCCGCATCCTCGCCAGCGCCGACGCGCTGATCCACGGATCGGATCAGGAGCCGTTCGGGCTGGTGGCGTCGGAGGCGCTCGCATCGGGCCTGCCCCTGATCGTGCCCAATGACGGCGGCTGCGCGGAGGTCGCCGATCCGCTGTTCGCCGAAACCTATCAGGGCGGAGATTCCAAATCGGCGGCCGCCGCGATTCGGCGCCTGTTCGCGCGCGATCAGCCGATCCTGCGCGCCGCCGCCCGGCACGCGGCGGGGCAGGTGCTGTCCGACCGCGACCATGTGATCGCGCTGATCGACCTCTATTCCGAGCTGATCGCCGAACGCGCCGGCGGGATCGCGCGCCGCCAGAGAGTGTAACGGTCATTGCCGAGGGGCATCACCGCGACCTCCCGATAGCCGCCGTTCCTTACACCTGACAGCATCTGCTCGCGGATGTCGGCGCGCTCGCCGCGATAGGGTTTGCGCATCACCACCCATTCCGGGCGCTGGTGCAGGATGCGGCCGATCTCCGCTGACTGGTCGACGCCGATCGCGCCGCGCTCGCGGGTGCGGCTCAAATGACTGGGGAATATCCAGCGCGTGACGGCGCACCGCCGCGTCATCGGGTAGAGCATGGTCGACCCCGAATAGACATGCAGGCACCCCGATCCGCTACCGATCGTCCGCGCGATCGCGGCGATCTCGCCCGGGTTGCCGCGCGTCGAGCGCTTGGCGAGCAGCAATATCTGCCCGCCCGCAAACGCGGCCACCAGCATCCACAAGGCAAAGCGGCGATGCGCGCCGAGGAAGCCTGCAGCGCAGATGGCGAGCGGCGGGATCAACGGCAGCGCATAATGTTCGAAGTACGAACCGAAGACGAGCAGGCCTCCGATTGCCGCCAGCGCCCATGCGAAGAGGAACCGCGCCGCGTCCGAATCACGCCGTTGCCGCCAGCCGAGCGCCGCAGCGGCGAGCAGTGGCGAGAGGATCAGCACGATCGCGGCGAGATTGGCGATCTGCGCCAGCGCCGGATCGGGGTTGCGGTCGAGGATCGACAGGAAGTTGGCATAGAGCCACGCCTCCCCCTCCCCCTGCGCCGCATAGGCCGCCCAGGCGCCCAGCGTCGGCACCAGCGCCACGCCCGCCAGCGGTACTGCCACCAGCGCGACCCGCAATACGCCGCGCCCCGCCCGCCATTCGCGCCAGAGCAGCCACAGACCGAAGAACAGCCCCTCGAATACCGCCACATATTTGATCTGCAGCGCGATCCCGACCAGCGCCATCGCCGCGAACCCGCCCGCAAGGCGGCGGCCGGCGGATGCCTCGCGCTCGCCGCGCATGATCAGCGACACCGCGGCGATCATCAACAGATTGTAGAAGATGGGTGCCTGCCCACCCTGCCCGTCGATCAGATTGGGCCAGAGGATTACGGCAACTCCCGCCGCAAGCGCGCCACGCTGCCACCCCGCCTGATCCGCCAGCCGCGCAGCGAGGATCGCGGTGGCCAGAAGGCAGGCCAACGCGAGCGCTTGATAGGCCCAGATCCCTGCCGGAAATCCGAGCGCCGATGCCGGAGCGTAGATCAGGAACAGCCCGACCGGCTTGCGGTCCCACACGTCAACGAACGGCATCGCGCCGTCGAGCATCGCCCGCGCGGTGACGAAGTAGAACTCCTCGTCGACATGCAGGATCGGATTACCGAACGTGATCGCGCGCGCCGCCAGAGCGACGGCGAGCAAAATCAGCCAGCGCGGCGCTCTGGAAATGCTCACACCTTGTCGGGATAGACCGGCAGGATATCGACCGGGATCGACTTCATCGACGCGATCACGCCGCGGGCATTGTCGTCGAGCACCGCCCATTTCGCCATGAACGCCTTGACCCCCGCATAATCGCCATTGCCCTGCAGCACGATCATGTCGCGCAGCAGATCGCGCAGACCGAGCTCGAACCGGGCATCGTCGATACGGTAGCGGCCCGCCTTGGCGTCCCAGACGAACGCGCCCTTGGCCTTGAGATAGCCGTACTGCATCGCCGCGCCCTTGCCGTGCGCTTCCTCGATCCCGAAGCGCATCGCGCGGAAGGTCCCGACGAGATAGGTCGCGAACAGCTGCGATTTCTCCGCCGCCGGCAGCTCGCCCTTCTGCATCATGAACAGGATGTTCCAGGCACCCATCACGTCGGCCTTGGCTTCCTCCAGTCCCGACGCCTGATCCTTGAGCGCCTCGCTCACCGTCGTCTTCTTGCCGTCGACCACAATCGTGCCCGGCCCGAGACTGTGCGACAGCTCATGGAACAGCGTTTCGAGCTGCATATACTTCTTGGCGACAAGGCTGGCCTGATCGGGCGCCAGCACCAGCGGCGCCATGGGGGCGAGGATCCGCTCGTACTTGGCGCCGAGCACGTTGGAGAGGATCACCTTCTTCGCGCCCTTGGCCTCACGCACGCGCTCGTCATTGGGCAGGTTGAAGGCGATGGTCTGCACGCCCGGCACATTGTCGCCGCCGCCGCGAATCTGTTCCGCCACCGCGATCGGCGATTCGAAGCCGCGCTGGAAATTCTTGTACCTGGCCGGAACCGGCAGGTTCGCCTCCATGTCGCGCAGGTAGCGCTTGTACTTGGCGAGTGCGGCGGACTCGGCGGGGTCCTTGAGCGTGACGAAGCTCTCGAACGCGGTCTTCTGGCCGTGGAGCCGGTCGGTATAGACTTCATACGGCCCGATCGCGACCTCGATCGGCGTGCCCTCCAGATCCATCCACGCCAGCTCCGACTCGAAATAATCGTCGGTCAGGAAGGCCTTGGCGCGCAGCGTCAGGAACTTCTTGAGGCTGGCGTTGGTGGTGATCGCCGCCGCCTCGTCGAGCAGCTTCGCCGCCTCAGTCAGCTCGGTCTTGTACGCGACCGAATAGGGGATGGCTTTCAGCTTCACCCCGTCGCGGACGACGACGGTGTACGGGCTGGTCAGCGACGCCTTCTCCGCCGGGTTCTTGGCGAGATAGGCGTCGAATTCCTCGCGCGTCAGGTCGGCGGGATAGAAACCCGCGCCCTCGGGCATCCTGGCGCTGCCCCAGAAGGGGGTGAGCTCGGCAAGCTCGTCCCAAGGACCGAAATAGCGGTCGAACATGACGAGCTTCTCGGCATCCCCGTCCTTCTCGATCGCTGCGCGTGTCTGCTTCCAGTTGGCGTCGCGCTGCGCGCGGTAGATGGTCGACATGATGTCCGACGCCCGGATCAGAAGGTTGACCACCTGCCGCTCCTCATCGGTGAGGAAGCTGACGTCCGGCTTCATATCGATCGTCGCGAGCTTCGCCTTCTGCGCGGCGAGATCGTAGCTGTCGGCGGTCGCGGCCGCGTCGTTCGCTGCGGTCGGGGCCTGCGTGCAGGCGGCGGTGGCGAGAAGCAGCGCGGCGAGGGCAATCTTGCGCATCGGTAACTCCGGAAACCAGTCGGTTGCCGCCCGCTCTAAACCTGCGAAGATCAACTGTCACGAACCAGCCATATGCGCGGGCCAGGGACGCGGGAGGGAGACCAGCCATGACCATCCGTATCGATCGCCGTTCCTTGATCCTCACCGGCACGCTCGGCGTCGGCGCCTGGGCCATCCCCGGTTTCGCGCAGGGGCCGAACTGGATCGTCGACGGCTTCACCCATTCGGTGGCGAGCGGCGAGCCGGGCGCGACGTCGATGCTGTTCTGGACCCGCTATGTGGGCAAGGGCGATTCGGCGAAGCTGCGGGTCGAGGTTTCCGACAGCGCCGACTTCGCCAGGATCGTCGCCGGGGGCGAAGCAATCACCGGGCCGTGGCGTGACTGGACGACCAAGATCACGGTCGCGGGCCTCAAGCCCGCAACGCGCTATCATTACCGTTTCATCGCCCCCGACGGCAGCAAGTCGCCGGCGGGACGGACGCGGACGCTCCCGCAGGGCAATGCGCCGCGCTTCGGCATCGCGATCTTCTCCTGCTCCAATCTCGGCTTCGGCTATTTCAACGCCTATGCCCATGCCGCGGCGCGCGACGACATCGACCTTGCCGTGCATCTGGGCGATTACATCTACGAATATCCGCACGGGAACTATCCAGCGCTCGATCAGGTCGTCGCGAACCGCCTGCCGCTCCCGGCGACCGAGATCATCCACCTCGCCGACTATCGCCTGCGCTATGCCAGCTATCGCACCGACCCGGACCTGCAGGCGCTGCACGCGGCCAAGCCGATGCTGATCCAGTGGGACGACCACGAAGCCGCGAACGACAGCTGGGAGGGCGGCGCGCAGAACCATTCGCCCGACAAGGAAGGCGACTGGAGCCTGCGCCGCGCCGCCGCGATGCAGGCGTGGCGCGAATGGATGCCGGTCTCCGACGAGCCGTGGAAGGCCTATGAGATCGGCACGCTCGCCACATTGTTCCGCACCGAGACGCGGTTGCTGGGGCGGACGAAGCCCTGGTCGTCGGCACCGTTCTTCAAGGAGGCCGATCCGGTCGCCGCGCTCAAGGCATTCCGCGACGGCGCGTGGCAGGACCCGGCGGCAACGATGATGGGCTGGGAACAGGAAGCATGGATCGCGTCGGAGCTTCGAAGGTCGGTCAAGGCCGGGACGCGCTGGCAAGTCACCGGCTTCGGCACGATCATGGGCCGGCAGGTCGCGCCGAAACAGGCGATGGACTGGCTCAAGCCCGACGCGTCCGAAAGCTCGAAACGCTATGTGCAGGCCGGCGTGACGCTGGCCTCGGTGGGGCTGCCCACCAATCTCGACAATTGGGGCGGCTATCCGGCGGCGCGCGCGCGGTTCCTGAAGGCCGCGCAGGCCGCCAACGCCAACCTCGTCGTGATCGCGGGCGACAGCCACAATGCCTGGGCGTACGACCTCGCGCAGGACGGCAGGCCCGCCGGGGTCGAGTTCGCCGGGCACGCCGTGACCTCGCCCGGCTATGAAAGCTCGACCGCGACCGACCCCAAGGTGATCGCCCGAGCGCTGGTCGAAACCAACCCCGAGCTCAAATGGTGCGACACCTCGCGCCGCGGCTATATGGCGATGACGCTCACGCCCGACGCGGTGCGCAACGACTGGCTGTTCGCCGATACGATCCGCCAGCGCACCCCGGCGGCGACCGTCGGCCACAGCGCGACGGTGCGCCGCGGGCGCAACGTGATGGCCTGACGGGTACCCAAATACCCGAAGGTCCCGAAGGTCACGCTCCTATACGCGCGCGAGACGGCCGGATCGACGATGAGACAGAGCCGGACGAGGCTTGCAGCGCAAATCCAACATTGCAAGCGGATGGGGCAAGCGGATGGGCGTCAGCCCTCCAGACTCTTGCCGACCTGCTCGGTCATGTCCTTCGACAGGCCGGGAACGCCAAGGATGCGTTCCAGTTCGGCGCGCATCATCGCGGCACGCGTGTCGTCGAAACGCTTCCAGCGGCCGAGCGGCGGGACCAGCTTGGCCGCGGTCTGCGGGTTGAGCTTGTCGAGCGCGATCAGCTGATCGGCGACGAAGCGATAGCCGCGTCCCTCGCCCGAATGGAATGCCCGCTGGTTGATCGCGAACGCACCGACCAGCGCCCGCGCGCGATTGGGGTTGGACAAAGTGAAGTCGCGATGCCTGGCCAGCTCCTCGACCGCTTCCGCCGTGTCCTCACGCGTCGCCAGCGCCTGAGTCTGGAACCATTTGTCGAGCACCAGCGCGTTGTCGGCATAGCGGTTGTAGAAGATGTCGAGCGCGGCGATGCGCTTGTCGGACTTGCTGTTGACCAATGTCATCAGCGCGCCCTGCCGGTCGGTCATATTGTCCGCGCCCTCGAACTGACCGAAGGCGAGGTCGGGTCCGTCCGCCGCGCCGCTCGCGTTGATATAGCCGAGCGATACCGTGCGCAGTCGCCGCGCGCCCTTGCCCGCCGGCGAATATTCGAAGCGGTTGGCCTTCACCGCATCATGCGCGTCGCGCCATTGCTGCTCGAGCGCCTTGCCCAGATCGCGGCGCAGCGCCTCGCGCTTCTGGAAGATCAGCTCGGGATCGACCACGACCAGCTGATCGCCGATGAAGCTGTCCGAGGGGAGCAGCACCGCTTCGGCGACGAAGGCGCGGTCGAGCGCGGGATCGGCGAGCGTGTTGGCCACCGCCTCGATCACCGGACCATGGTCGGCGCGGCCCTGCGTCACCGCCGCAACCAGCGTGTCGAGCATCAGCTGCTGCATCGCCTCGTACCGCGCGAAGGGATCGTCGTCATGCGCCGAGAGGAAGGCGAGGTCGGCGGCGCTGCGGTTGGTGTCGACGATCACCGGCGCGGAGAAACCGCGATTGATCGACAGCACGGGACGTTCGGTGACGCCCTCGAACGCGATCTCCGCCTCGGCGTCGGACAGCAGCACCAGCCGCTCGTGCGCGACAGGCTTTGCGGTCTCGCCGCCGAACAGGCGCAGCTTGAGCGGCAACACCATCGGCGCCTTGGCGGGCTGCCCCGGCGTCGGCGGCACGGTCTGGCGGATCGTCACGCGCGCGCGGCCGTCGCCCGCCTCATGCTCCAGCGTCGCGCTGACGCGCGGGGTGCCGGCTTGCGAATACCAAAGACGGAACTGGGCGAGGTCGATCCCGCTCGCCTCTTCCATGCACGCGACGAAATCCTCGCAGGTCGCCGCCGTGCCGTCGAAACGCTGGAAATAGAGGTCGGTCCCCGCGCGGAACTTCTGCGGGCCCAGGATCGTGGCCATCATCCGGATGACCTCGGCGCCCTTGTTGTAGATCGTCGCGGTATAGAAGTTCGAAATCTCGAGATATTCGTCGGGGCGCACCGGGTGCGCGAGCGGCCCTGAATCCTCGGGGAACTGCGCCGCGCGAAGCCCGCGCACATCCTCGATCCGCTTGACCGCGGCCGAGCCCTGATCGGCCGAGAAGCTCTGGTCGCGGAAGACGGTGAAGCCTTCTTTCAGCGAGAGCTGGAACCAGTCACGGCAGGTGACGCGATTGCCCGACCAGTTGTGGAAATATTCGTGCGCGACCACCGCTGCGACCGCGTCGTAATCATAATCGGTGGCGGTGTCGGGATCGGCGAGGATGTAGCGGCTGTTGAAGATGTTCAGCCCCTTATTCTCCATCGCCCCGAAGTTGAAATCGTCCACCGCGACGATGTTGAACACGTCGAGGTCATATTCGCGGCCATAGACCTTCTCGTCCCACGCCATGCTGAGCTTGAGCGCGTGGAGCGCATGGTCGGTCTTGGGCAGATCCTTTTCGCGCACCCAGATGCCGAGCTGCACCTCGCGCCCCGACAGCGTGGTGAAGGTGCCGCGATTCGCGGTGAGGTCGCCCGCGACCAGCGCGAAGAGGTAGGAAGGCTTGGGGAACGGGTCGTGCCATTCGGCCCAATGCTTGCCGTCCGCCGCGTCGCCCGAAGCCACCGGATCGCCATTGGCCAGCAGCACCGGGAAGCGCGCCTTGTCCGCGGTCATCTTCATCCGGTACCGGCTCAGCACATCGGGCCGGTCGGGGAAGAAGGTGATGCGGCGGAACCCCTCCGCCTCGCACTGGGTGCACAGGTTCCCGCCCGAGGCATAGAGGCCCATCAGCTGCGTGTTGCGCTCGGGCGCGATCTCGACCTGCGTTTCGATGATGTGGTGATCGCCCGGCAGCGCGATCACCAGCGCCGGACCGTCCATCTCGAAAGGGTGCTCGGCGCCGTCGATCCTGACCAGGAGCGCCGTCAGACCGTCGCCGTCGAGGCGCAGGACGCGGTCGTGCGCACCGTTGCGCGTCACGGTCAGCGTCGCCGTCACCCGCGTCGCGGCGGGATCGAGGTCGAAGTCGAGCGCGATTTCCGGCACCAGCCAGTCGGGTGCGCGATAGTCCTCGCGACGGGTGATGTGCGGCGTGGCGGCGAGAGCGTCGATCATGGGACAAGCCTATAAGCGGTGCCACCGGAGCCGCACCACGAAATTTCGTTGCGGTGTGTCGCCGGAGTGCTACGCCTCAGCGCGTTCTTTGTTCAATTCGGAAGACTCATAAATGCTGCGTCCGACGCTTACGCTTGCCCTGATCAGCCTCGCCCTGCCGCTCGCTGCGCAGGAAGCCGCGCCGGAAGCGGCCAAGGCGCCCACCGCCGCCGAGACCAACGCCTTCGTCAACGCGGCCCTTCCCGCTGATCAGGCGGCGATGAAAGCGCATGTCATGTTCCTCGCGTCCGACGCGATGAAAGGGCGCGAGTCGGGCACCAACGAATATGAGATCGCGGCGCAATATGTCGCCGCGCAATTCTACGCCGCCGGCCTGAAGCCCGCGGGCATCGACGGCTCCTACCTTCAGCCCGTTCCGCTGCTCAGCTTCCGCCCCGCCGACAAGGGCACGCTGACCGTCACGCGCGGCGGCGCGGCGCCCGTCAACCTCGTGTTCGGCGAGGATTACATTCCCGGCGCCAACCCCGAGAAGCTCAGCACGGTGATCGACGCGGGCGTGGTGTTCGCGGGCTATGGCATCGTCGCGCCGCAGCACAAGCGCGACGATTACAAGGGCGTCGACGTCAAGGGGAAGATCGTCGCGATCTTCTCGGGCGCGCCGGGCGGCTTCGACGGCGAGGAGCGCGCGCATTTCGGCAGCAACCCCAACAAGGCGGCGATCGCGGCGAGCAAGGGCGCGGTCGGCGTGATCGTGCTCGAAAGCCCGAGCTCGGCCAAGGTTCGTCCCTTCTCGCGCCTGACCGAGGTGTGGGACGAATGGCGGATGACCTGGGCCGACGCGCAGGGTAACGGCCACCTGCCCGCCAAGGGCACGCCGACCATCGCCTCGATCAGCATCAAGGGCGTGGCCAAGCTGTTCGGCGCCGACAAGAACTGGGCCGCGGCGGTCAAGGCCGCCGAAGCGGGCAAGCCGGTGATCGCCCCCTTCGCGAGCAGCGCGAAGCTCGCCGCCGCGCTCAAGACCGAGCGCAAGACGGTGGTCAGCAGCAACGTCGCCGGGATCATTCCCGGCAGCGATCCCAAGCTCAAGGATCAGGTGGTCGTGCTCTCCGCGCATCTCGACCATGTCGGCGTCGGCCGCACCGATGCGAAGGGTGACACGATCCACAACGGCGCGATGGACAATGCGATGGGCATCGCATCGCTGATCGAGGAGGCGAAGCGCTTTCAGGCATCGGGCAAGCCGCCGCGCCGCACCGTCATGTTCCTCGCCGTCACCGCCGAGGAAAAGGGGCTGATCGGCGCCGACTATTTCGCGCACAACCCGACCGTGCCCAAGGCGAACCTGGTCGCCAACGTCAATCTCGACATGCCGGTCATCACCTACAAGTTCGAGGACATGATCGCGTTCGGCGCGGCGCGCTCGACCTTGGGTGAGACGGTAGCGCGCGCGACCGCCACGGTCGGCGTCGGCGTCGGCAAGGATCCGATGCCCGAACAGGGCTTCTTCGTCCGCTCCGACCATTACCGCTTCGTCCAGCAGGGCATCCCCTCGGTCTTCCTGTGGCCGGGCATGGCCGGGCCGGGCGGCGAGGCGTTCAACCGTTTCCTCGCCACCCGCTACCACCGTCCGTCGGATGAGATCACCAACCCCGAGATCAAGTGGGATCAGGGGGTGCGTTTCATCGAGGCGAACTACGCCATCGCCCGCGAGATCGCCGACGCCGAGGCGCGCCCGGCATGGAACAAGGGCGATTTCTTCGGCGTGCTGTACAACGGATATGGCGCGAAGTGACGTGGTCCTCCCCGTGACCGGGGAGGATTGATGCGCCTGTTCGTCTTCGGCCTCGGCTATGCCGCGTCGGCGATCGCCGCGCGGCTGCCGGGTGCGCGGATCGCGGGAACGGGAAGCGCGGGCAACGTCGCTTTCGACGACGAGACGCGCGTGCGGTTCGAGATCGCGCAGGCGACCCATATCCTGTCCTCGGTCCCGCCGGGCGACGGCGATCCGGTGCTCGCCGCCTATGGCGACGCGCTGGCCGCCACCGGCGCGTGGCTCGGCTATCTTTCCTCGACCGGAGTCTATGGCGACACCGGCGGGGCGTGGGTCGATGAAGGCGCGCCGACCGGCGCCGGGCGCCGCGGCGAACGCGCGGTGGCGGATGCCGCATGGCTGGCGCACGGCGCGCGCGTGTTCCGCCTGCCCGGGATCTATGGCCCCGGCCGCTCGCCGCTCGACCGCATCCGTGGCGGCGAAGCACGGCGGATCGACGTACCGGGGCAGGTGTTCAGCCGCGTGCATGTCGCGGATATCGCAAGCGGGGTGATCGCGGGCTTCGACGCACCTTCCGGCGCCTACAACCTCGCCGACGACGAGCCCGCGCCGCAGAGCGAGGTCATCGCGTTCGGCTGCCGGTTGCTGGGGCTGCCAGTGCCGCCGCTGGTGCCGCTCGCGGAAGCGAAGCTCTCACCCGCCGCCCGTGCCTTCTATTCCGAGAACCGGCGTATCGCGAACGGCAAGGCGAAACGCGTGCTGGGGTGGCGACCGGCCTTTCCGGACTACCGGTTGGGCCTGCGCGCCCTCAGCGCCAGCACTAGCCCCGCGCCCGCGAGCAGCGCCCCCGCCCCTGCGAGCAGCGACCAGCGATAGCCTTCGAACACCGTCGAGAGCAGCATCGCCAGCACCGGGATGATCACGCTCGAATAGGCCGCCTTGGCCGGGCCGATCTTGCGCAGCACGTTGAAATAGAGCGGGAACGACACCGCCGACCCGAAGATGCCGAGGTACAGCACGCCGGCGACATAGCTCAGCCGCGAGTCGAACACCGGCGGACCCGTGGTGATCCACGCGAAGGTGCCGTCCATCGCCGCGCCGAGCAGCATCGCCCAGCCGAGCATCGTCGCCATCGGATAGCGTTTCGCGGTGTCGGTCGCCTGCATGACATTGGCGACCGATGCCGAAAGCACGGCGAGGAAGGTGAGGCCGATGCCAAGCCAGATCTCGCCGCTCGCGGTGGGATCGCGGCGCAGCTCGTGCAGGAAGAGCAGCCCGACGCCGGCCATCGCGATCAGCGATCCGATGACGAGCTGGCGCCCCATCCTCTGCCCGAGGAAGATGCGCGCGAACACCGCGTTCGGCACCAGCAGCAGCGCGAACACCACGGCGACCAGGCCCGAGGTAACGTGCATCTCCGCGCGGTAGACGAAGTTAAAATTGAGCGCGAACTGGAACGCGCCCATCAGCGCCGCGAAGCCGATGCCGCGCGCATCAAGCTTGAGCGACTGCCGCGTCACCACCGCCCAAAGCAGCATGGCGATCCCGGCGATCAGAAAGCGATAGGTGACCGACCAGGTCGGCGGCACCACGCCCAGCTGGCCGGTGATGACGATCCAGGTCGATCCCCAGATCAGCGTCACCGCCGCGAACGGGATCAGCACCGACAGCCGTGCGGAATTGGGCGTCTGCCTCCCGATCACGCGGGGGTGCCCAAGGCCGCGATCGCGTCGGCCACCGGACCGATCACCGCCGCGTCCTGATCCCATGAAACCACCAGCCGCACCTCGCCCGGCGCCCAGTCGTGGAAGCCGAAGCCCTGCGCGCGCAACGCCGCGGCCTCGGCCGGCGTCAGCTTAAGGAACACGGCGTTCGATTCGACCGGATAGGCGAGACGGCTCTTCGCCGCCTGCCCCAACAGCGCCGCGCCCGCATTGGCGGTGCGTGCGTTGCGCAGCCAGATATCGTCGTCGAGCATCGCATGGAGCTGCGCGGCGAGGAAACGGCCCTTGGACTGAAGGTGCCCGGCACGCTTGCGGCGAACACGCGCCGCGTCGGCGAGATCAGGGCGGAAGAACACCAGGGCTTCGGCGCCCATGCCGCCATTCTTGATGAAGCCGAAGCTCAGCGCGTCGACACCCGCGCGCCAGCTGAGGTCGGCCGGCGCGCAGCCGAGCTGCACCACCGTATTGGCGAAGCGCGCGCCGTCGACATGGAAGTTGAGGCCGCGCTCCTTCGCCAGCGCGCCGATCGCGGCGGTCTCATCGGGCGTGTAGATCAGCCCGTACTCGGTGGCGTTGGTGATCGAGATCGCGTGCGGCTGAGTCCAGTGGACCCCGGGTTTGATGCGGTCGGTCACCGCGCGGATCGCCGCGGGAGTGAGCTTGGCGCCCGGCCCTTCGGCGAGCAGCAGCTTGGCGCCGTGTGTGAAGAATTCGGGCGCGCCGGCCTCATCGGCCTGAATATGGGCCTCGCGATGGCAAACCACGCCACCGTATGGCGGACACAGCGACGCGAGCGCCAGACAATTGGCGGCGGTGCCGGTGGGCAGCCACAGCACCGCGACATCGGTTTCGAACAGCTCGGAAAAACGCGCGTCCAGCGACTGGCTCAGCGCGTCGCCGTCATAGGCGGTGTCCTGCACATTCGCCGCGGCCAACGCCGCAAGCACCTCGGGACAGGCGGGCGCGGCGTTGTCGGAGAAAAAGCGCATGGCGGCCACATGCGCTCTGCGACTCGCGCCGTCAATCGGACGCCCCGACGGCCCGCGCGCGTTACCCGTTCACGCCACTATCCGTTCACGCCACTATCCATTCACGCCACTATCCATTCACGATCGTCCCGCCATTGGGATGGAGCACCTGTCCCGACATGTAGCTCGAATCCTCGCAAGCGAGGAACAGGAAGCTCGGCGCCACTTCGTTGGGCTGGCCGGGCCGGCCCATCGGGGTGCTCTCGCCGAAATTCTCGAGCTTCTCGGGGCTGGCGCCGCCGCACGGGTTGAGCGGCGTCCAGATCGGACCCGGCGCGACCGCGTTCACGCGGATGCCCTTTTCGATCAGGTTTTCCGACAGGGATCGGGTGAAGGCGGTGATCGCGCCCTTGCTGCTCGAATAATCGAGCAATTCCTTCGACCCCTGATAGTTCACCACCGAGGTGCAGTTGATGATGCTCGCCCCGTCGCCCAGATGCTCAAGCGCGGCCTGCACCAGATAGAACATGCCGAAGATATTCGTCTGGAAGGTGCGTTCGAGCTGTTCCTCGGTGATATCGCGAATGTCCTTGTCGGGATGCTGTTCGCCGGCGTTGTTGACGAGGATGTCGAGGCGGCCGAACGCTTCGATCATCTCCGCCACCGCGCGGTCGCACATCTTCTT
>DATIGZ010000273.1:0-6362 GCA_035481255.1 Sphingomonas sp.
AATGCCCAGCGCGAACAGGCCGATCGCGGCAGGCTCGGGGATCGAGGAGAAGGCGAGCCGCAAGGAGAGTTGAGATGCCCGTCGACGCCACCCAGCCCTATGACGACAGCAATATCTTCGCGAAAATCCTGCGCGGGGAGATTCCGGCCAAGCGAATCTACGAGGACGAGTTCGCCCTCGCCTTTCCCGATATCGCACCGGTCGCGCCGACGCATATCCTGGTGATTCCCAAGGGCGCCTATGTGTCGTGGGACGATTTCACCGCCAAGGCGAGCGATGCCGAGATTGCCGGCTTTGTCCGCGCGGTGGGTAAAGTGGCGCGCGACGCGGGGCTGGTCGCGCCGGGATATCGCCTGCTCGCCAATACCGGGGCGGATTCGCACCAGACGATCGGGCATCTTCACGTCCACATCTTTGCGGGCCACACGCTCGGCCCGATGCTGGTCGACCGCGCCACGGTGGACGCGATGATCGCGCGCGGCGACGCGATCGGTTGATTCACCCATTGGCCCCGCGACGAACCGGTCGATTGGGGGATTGCGCGCCAGTGATTTGCGTTTAGGCTCCCGCGCCATTGGTATCTGCGGTGACCGGACAACCCGGCACCGCCAAGGGGGAAACCTTCACATGACATTTGGGCGCGTTAAGCCACTGGGCGCGATCCTGGCGACGGCGGAGAAGAAATCGCTCCATCGCTCGCTGGGCTGGTTCCAGCTCACCTTGTTCGGCATCGGTTGCGTGATCGGCACGGGCATCTTCGTGTTGACCGCGGCGGGCGCGCAAAAGGCCGGTCCCGGCCTCATGCTCGCCTTTGCCATTGCCGGCCTGATCTGCATCGTCGCGGCGCTCTGCTATGCCGAGATCGCGGCGATGATCCCGGTGGCGGGGTCCGCTTATACCTATACCTATGCGACGATGGGCGAGGTGCTTGCCTGGACCGTCGGCTGGGCGCTCGTCCTTGAATATGCGGTGGCGGCAAGCGCCGTGTCGGTCGGGTGGTCCGGCTATTTCACAGGGACGATATTGAACGAGTTCCTGGGGATACAGCTTCCGGCCTTCCTCTCTGGCGCGCCGCTGGCGCTGGGTGGCGTCGAAGGCGGGTTCATCAACCTTCCTGCCGTCGTCATCGCGCTGCTCGTCACCTGGCTGCTGATGATCGGCACGACCGAAAGCGCGCGCGTCAACGCGATCCTGGTCGCGATCAAGGTCACCGCGCTGACCGCCTTCATCGTCCTGACGCTGCCGAGCGAGTATTTCTCGACCGACAAGTTCAACCCCTTCCTCCCCGCCGGCGTGTTCGGCGGCTTCGGCTCGGGCCTGGGCGCGGTCGGCGCCGCGGCGACGATCTTCTTCGCCTATGTCGGCTTCGATGCGGTTTCGACCGCGGCTGAAGAAACCAAGAACCCGCAGCGCAACGTGCCGATCGGCCTGATCGGCTCGCTGCTGTTCTGCACCGTCTTCTACATCCTCGTCGCCGCGGGCGCGATCGGCACCGTCGGCGGCCAGCCGATCATGGGACCGAACGGCGTTCCCTTCCCCGCCGGTTCGGAAGAACTGGCGCGTCAGTGCGCGACCTATGCCGCGGACTCGCTGCCGCTGGTCTGCTCGAACGAAGCACTCGCGCACGTCCTTCGTCAGATCGGCTGGTCGGGCGTCGGCAACATGCTCGGCATCGCCGCCTTCGTCGCGCTGCCCTCGGTCATCCTGATCCTGCTGTTCGGCCAGACCCGCGTGGCGTTCGTGATGAGCCGCGACGGTCTGCTCCCCGAATCGTGGAGCAAAGTGCATCCGAAGTGGAAGACCCCGCACGTCATCACCGCGATCACCGGTGTCGTCGTGGCCTTCGCCGCCGCCTTCCTGCCGGTCGGCAAGCTCGCCGATATCGCGAATGCGGGCACGCTCTACGCGTTCATGATGGTCGCTATCGCGGTCATGATGCTGCGCAAGAGCGCTCCCAATCACCCGCGCAAGTTCAAGACGCCGGCGCTGTGGCTGGTCGGGCCGCTCACCATTGCCGGCACGATCTTCCTGTTCCTCAACCTGCCGCTCGATGCCATGCTGGTGCTGCCGGTCTGGGGCATCATCGGCCTGGTGATCTACTACGCGTACAGCCGCAGCCGCAGTCATCTTGGCCGTGGCATCGTGGAAAGCCATGAGGTCGAGGCGGTCACCGCGATCGAACCGCACCCGCCCGGCACGCACTGAGGCTTGCGGAAATCAGGAATTGGGGGCCGGAAGAGCGATCTTCCGGCCCCTTCTTCATTCCGGCCTCTCGTTTACTCGGCGAAGGTGAGCGCAGCCGCTGCCAGCGCGCCCAGCGCCAGCAGCGCCTCGATCCGTCCGCGATCGCCACGATCGCGGCCCGCATCGCGCAGCTTGGACGCAGCGAGATAGGCCTCGCGCGCGATTTCCGATTCCGCGCCCCAGCGCAGCCCCAGCAGCGACGCCGCCGGCCGGTTGCGAACGATCAGCAGGTCGAGAATTTCAGGCCCAGCCACGGCGCCCATCTCGCGCTTATAGCCCGAATCGCCGGCACCCAGATCAATCGTGTCGACCCCTGCCCCGCGAGCTTGATCGAGCTGATAGGCGGTGACGATCTTACCCGGCCGGAACGCGGCAAAACGCGCATCATAGCTGCTGGCGATGCCGTACTGCATCGTGCCGGACCGCAGGTCGAACGAGAAGGCGGCCGGCTTGCCACCGACCGACAGGATCGTCGCCGACAGCGCCTCGGCCAGCACGGGATCGGCCAGCACCTCCATCCAGCCCGTGCGCTTGGCATCGGTCAGAAACTTGGCGCCTGTCCCATCGGTGCCGGTTCCGACCCAGCTAGCCGCCTCGATACCCGCCAGCTCGTCCAGCACGGCACGATCCCAGCCAACCCCTTGTACATGGCGCACCGTAACCGCGCCCAACTGCGCTAGCTGGCGTTCATAATTGGCGAGCCGCCGCCGGGTCGAGCGGCGCGGCCATCCGCCCGCATCCGCGGCATCGAACAGGAAAGTGCGGCCCAGTTTGCGTGCCAGCACCGTCCATCCCGCGGTTGCCGCGGCGCGCTTGATGCGAACCGCGGCCGGGTCATCGGCATAGATCGGTCCCAACCGCCAAGCGGGACCCAACGCAGAAATACTCGCCTGATCGGCAAAGAATCCGGCCAGCTCATCGTCCGAAGCGCCGTGATTCAGCGCCACCGAGCGGAACGGCCAGTAACTGCCGGGTACATTGCGTGCGCCGACCAGCGCGGGCCCCAGGGGCACAGTGGGAATCGCGATCAGCGGAGTGCCGTCGGCGCGCATGGCGGTGACAGTGCGGATCTCACCCGCGGGATTCAGTCGATACCAGGCCGCGCGCAGGAACCGGTGCCCGGGGCCGGTCAGCGCCGCGAGTTCGTCCGCCAGCGCAGGAACGCCAGCGTGCAGCCCGACGGTGATCGCCGGCCCGCACGCCTGTTCCATCTTTCGCGCCTGCTGCATCCATCCTCCCGGCTTCGCGCCGGGGATAGAAGCAAATCGCTGACATAAGGTAAGCGGCACGCCCGGCGGTTCACCGGGCACGCCACATCGGCGGGAATCAGCCCAGCTTGGCCGCCAGCGCCTTCAGATCGACCTCGGGCCGCGCGCCATAATGCGAGATGATCTCCGCCGCGCAAACCGCACCGAGCTTAAGCGATTTTTCGAGGCTCCATCCCTGCGCCTGCCCATGCAGGAACCCCGCCGCGAACAGGTCGCCCGCGCCGGTCGTGTCGACCACCTTGTCGATCGGTTCGGCGGGCACCGTGGCGCGTTCGCCATTGGAGATCGCGACTGCGCCCTTCTCACTGCGCGTCACCACCAGCACCGGCACCTGCGCGGCGATCTTGGCGATCGCGTCCTCGCAATCGTCCAGTTCGGCGAGCGCCAGCAGCTCATTCTCGTTGGCGAACAGGATGTCGACCAGTCCCTCGGCGATCAGCTTCCGAAAATCGTCGCCATGGCGGCTGATGCAGAAGACGTCGGATAGGGTGAAGGCGACTTTGCGCTGGGCGTTGCGCGCGATCTCGATCGCGGCGCGCATCGCCTGGCGCGGTTCTTCCGGATCCCACAGATAGCCTTCGAGATACAGGATCGCGCCGCCCGCGATCAGATCGCGGTCCAGCGCTTTTTCGGGCAGGAACTGCGACGCCCCGAGGAAGGTGTTCATCGTCCGCTGGCCGTCGGGCGTGACGAAGATGAGGCAGCGCGCCGTGGTCGGCTGGCCCGCACGCACCTCGGTCGCGAAATCGACGCCGGTGGCGCGCAGGTCGTGCGCGAAGACCTGGCCGAGCTGATCGTCGGCGACCTGCCCGATGAACGCGCAGCGGCCGCCGAGCGCGGCGATGCCCGCCACGGTGTTCGCGGCCGATCCGCCCGAAACCTCGCGCCCCGGCCCCATCCTGGCATAGAGCGCATCGGCTTCCTCGGGCGAGAACATCAGCTGCATCGAGCCCTTGGCGACGCCAATCTCCTCGATGAAGCTGTCCTCGGCCTGCGCCAGGATATCGACGATCGCGTTGCCGATGGCGACGACGTCATGGACGGGTGCAGTCACATTGGTCTCCGGTGAAAGTTTTTGCGCGCCTAGTGGACGCGGCGATCCTGTGCAACTGCGTTGACTTCGCGGCCACCCCCGGCCCATCCATGCCCGCAATGGTCGAAGCCTTCCTTCTCTCGGTCCGCCAGCTGGGCGACAAGCGGATCCTTGGCGTGTTCGTGAAATCGATGCTGCTGACGCTGGCCATCTTCGCCGCGCTCGGCACCGCGCTGTGGTTCGGGGTCGACGCGCTGGTCCGGCATTATTTCGAAGGCAGCGAGACCACGGCCAACGCCGCCTCCGCCGTGGCGCTGCTGATCGGCCTGCTCGGCGGCTGGCTGCTGTTCCGCGCCATCGCGGTCGCGGTGATCGGCATCTTCGCGGACGAGGTGGTTCATGCCGTCGAGGCAAAACACTATCCCGCGCGCTTCGCCGCGGCCCGCGACCTCAGCTTCGCGCGCTCGCTCGGCATGGGCGTGAAGTCCGCCGGCCGCGCGCTGCTGGTCAACCTCATCCTCGCCCCGCTCTATATCCTGCTGCTCGTCACCGGCGTCGGCACCGCGCTCGCCTTCTTCCTCGTCAACAGCTGGCTGCTCGGCCGCGATCTGGGCGATATGGTCGCGGTGCGGCACCTGCCCGCCGCCGACCTCCCCCGCTGGCGATCGGCGACGCGGCTGTCGCGGTTCACGCTCGGTGCAGCGGGCACCGCCTTATTCTTCGTTCCGTTCGTCAATTTCGCCGCACCCGTCCTCGGCGCGGCGATGGCAACGCACCTGTTCCACCGGAGGACCGCCAAGTGAGAGTTCCTATCGCCGCCATCCCGCTTATTCTGCTCGCGGGATGCGGCGGCACCACCGCACCGCCACCGGTCGTCCGCGCCGCACCGATCCCGGTGCCGCAGCCGGGCATGTCCGCGCTGACCACGGTGATTGGGGCAAGCGCCAACGCGCTGATCTCTCAGTTCGGCCGTCCGCAGCTCGACGTCAGCGAGGGCAGCGCGCGCAAGCTTCAGTTCGCGGGGCCGATCTGCGTGCTCGACGCGTATCTCTACCCGCCCAAGGCCGGCCGCGGCGACGCCACCGTCACCTTCGCCGAAACTCGCCAGCGCGACGGCAAGCCGATCGACCAGTCGAGCTGCGCGGCGGCGCTCAGGGCGAGCCGGGGGAAGTAAGCCGCTTCCGCGCCCATCCAGCCGCTTCCGCCACCACCGGATCAGGATCGTCCAGCAGCGCCTCCACCGCCGGCAGCAGCGCCGCATCGCCGCAATTCCCGGCCGCGATCAGGCAATTGCGCATCATCCGGTCTCGCCCGATCCGCTTGATCGGCGATCCGGAAAAGACCTGTCGGAACCCGGCATCGTCGAGCGCCAGCAGATCGGCCAGTTCGGGCGCGGTCAGCTCGGCACGCGGGGTGAAGGACAGATTCGCCCGTGCCGCCGCCGCGAACTTGTTCCAAGGGCACACCGCCAGACAATCGTCGCAGCCATAGATGCGATTGCCGATCCCCTCACGGAACTCCTCGGGGATCGGCCCCTTCAGCTCGATCGTCAGATACGAGATGCAGCGCCGCGCATCGAGCTGGTACGGCGCCGGAAAGGCGTTGGTCGGGCAAGCCGTCTGGCAGGCGTCGCACGATCCGCAACCACCGCCGCCGCGGCCATCCGGTTCCAGCTCGAGCGTGGTGTAGATCGCGCCAAGGAACAGCCAGCTGCCATGCTCGCGGCTGACAAGGTTGGTGTGCTTGCCCTGCCAGCCGAGCCCCGCCGCGGCCGACAGCGGCTTTTCCATCACCGGCGCGGTATCGACGAACACCTT
>DATIGZ010000274.1:0-10932 GCA_035481255.1 Sphingomonas sp.
GGCTTGCGCCGTCTGTGCGGTGGCGGGCGTGGTGAGGCCAAGCGCGAGAACGGGCAGGCTGGCGCCCGCCAGGGCGGTGACGATCGAATTGCAGTTCATGGGATCCCCCGATTGAGTCGAGGGGGCGCCTAGGACCGGGGCGTGTCACTCCGGTGCGATATCGGTGTCGATTCGATTGCGGAATGATGACGGTTGCGTGACGTTGTACGAATGCCACGGCGAGGCGTCGCGTGCGCCCTAGCCGATCTTCCAGTTGAAGCTGTAGCTGAGGTGACTCTTCACCGGCTTGCCTGCTCCGTCCTGTGCCGGCGCGAACTTCCCGCGTTTCAGGATCATGATGCAGGTTTGCGCGTCGATCGTCGCGACCCCGCTATGCTCTTCGACGACGCAATCCTTCGCTGTGCCCTGATCATCGATCAGCAGTGAGACGCGCGTCCTCCCGCCCTTGGATTCCCGGAGCGCTTGCGCCGGATAATCTTCGCTGGTGACGAATTTCGCCGGCGACATCAGCGGTTTCGCTTGCGTCGCGATCCGCGTCAGCCCGGCCTCGTCGGCGTTCCAATACGCGCGCAGGTCCGTGTTGCAGGTTTGCAGAGCCTTCGACACCGACGCCATGCCGACCAGGGTGAGATCGACATTCACCCCTTCTCCGACAATGCGCAGGCTCTTTCCGGAGACGGCAAGATCGAAGTCGGTGCGGGACAGGTCGATCCACGTCACCCGCCGCTTTGTTCCCTTCATCGAATAGCGAAGGCCGGTCGTCTTCAGCCCGGCGACGGTGACCGGAGCATGCCTTGGCTCAAGATAGCCGTCATTCTGGACGAGGATGAGCCGAATGGTGGAATCGTTGAGCGAGGGGCGAAAGCCAAGCACCACCGGCGTTTTCGGGTCCCCATAGGACCGCGTAGCGAGACAGGAGGTGAGGCCGTAGTCGACCGCCCATTTGCCCTGCGGCGTCAGTGGCACGACCTCGACCGCGGCGGGCGATGCAGTGGCGATTCCGGCGGCCGCGATCAGGCTGATAACGGTTTGCATGGGCTTGGAAAATGACAGGAGGCGCGCCCCTGCGCAACTGCCGTTGCGGGAGCGGTACGACCACGTCAAAGCGCGCACCTTCCGGCTTGCCAACCCGCGCAGCGCGCAAACGAAAACGCCCGGACCTGATGGTCCGGGCGTCTCGCTGTCCGGGGCCGTTTCCCCCCGGAAGCGGCGCTTGGGAAGGCGTACGTCTTACGACGAATAGTACATGTCGAACTCGACCGGGCTGGGTGTCATTTCCCAGCGCGCGACATCGGCCCGCTTGATCTCGATATAGGCCTCGATCTGATCCTTCGAGAACACGTCTCCCTTGAGCAGGAAGTCCATATCGGCTTCCAGGCTGTCGAGCGCCTCGCGGAGCGAACCGCACACGGTCGGCACTTCGGCCAGTTCTTCGGGCGGCAGGTCGTAGAGGTTCTTGTCCATCGGGTCGCCCGGATGGATCTTGTTCTGGATGCCGTCGAGGCCGGCCATCAGCAGCGCCGCATAGCAGAGATACGGGTTGGCCAGCGCATCGGGGAAGCGGAACTCGACGCGCTTCGCCTTGCTGCCCGCGCCATAGGGAATGCGGCACGAGGCCGAGCGGTTGCGCGACGAATAGGCGAGCAGCACCGGCGCCTCATAGCCCGGGACCAGACGCTTGTAGCTGTTGGTCGACGGGTTGGTGAAGGCGTTGAGCGCCTTGGCGTGCTTGATCACGCCGCCGATGAAGTAGAGGCACATCTCGGACAGGCCGGCATAGCCATTGCCCGCGAACAGCGGCTTGCCGCCATCCCAGATCGAGAAGTGGGTGTGCATGCCCGAGCCGTTATCTTCCTTGATCGGCTTGGGCATGAAGGTCGCGGTCTTGCCATAGGCATGGGCGACCTGGTGCACGACATACTTGTAGATCTGCATGCGGTCGGCGGTCTGGACCAGCGTGCCATAGGTCAGGCCCAGCTCGTGCTGCGCGGCGGCGACCTCGTGATGGTGCTTGTCGCAGGGCAGGCCCATTTCGAGCATGGTCGAAACCATCTCGCCGCGGATGTCGACGGCGCTGTCGACCGGCGCGACGGGGAAGTAACCGCCCTTGGCGCGCGGGCGGTGGCCCATGTTGCCGCTCTCATACTGCTTCGACGAGTTGCCCGGCAGCTCGATATCGTCGAGCTGATAGTAGCTCGAGGAATAGGTGTTCTCGAAGCGCACGTCGTCGAACATGAAGAACTCGGCCTCGGGGCCGACATAGACGGTGTCGCCGATGCCAAGCGACTGGAGGTAGGACTCCGAACGCTTCGCGGTCGAGCGCGGGTCGCGGGCGTAGAGTTCGCCGGTCGACGGCTCGACGATGTCGCAGACCAGGATCAGCATCGGCGTGGCGCTGAACGGATCGGTCCACACGGCGTCCAGATCCGGCTTCAGGATCATGTCGGACTCGTTGATCGCCTTCCAACCCTCGATCGACGAACCGTCGAACATCAGGCCGTCGGTCAGCTCGTCCTCGCCCAGGATGCTCGCCACCATGGTGAGGTGCTGCCACTTGCCCTTGGGGTCGGTGAAGCGCAGGTCGATCCATTCGATCTCCTGATCCTTGACCATCTTCAGAATGTCGGCGGCGGTGTTAGCCATTGGAACCAAGCCCTTTCTCTCGCTTGTCGGAACCGGCGGGTGCCGGAGAATCATGTTGCGTTGCAGCGGTGTTTCGTGAAATTTTTGCAGTGCGTCAAATCAGATTGCGCAACTCCAGTCGTCTCTCTCAAATCGCGTTGTCGTCGCGCTCCCCGGTGCGGATGCGCAGCGCCGTCTCGACGGCGGTGACGAAGATCTTGCCGTCGCCGATGCGGCCGGTCTGCGCGGCGGCGGCGATCGCCTCGACCACGCGCTCGGTCAGCGCGTCCTCGACCACCACTTCCAGCTTCACCTTGGGCAGGAAGTCGACGACATATTCGGCGCCGCGATACAGTTCGGTGTGTCCCTTCTGGCGGCCGAAGCCCTTGGCCTCGGTCACGGTGATCCCCGAAACCCCCACTTCGTGCAGCGCTTCCTTCACCTCATCCAGCTTGAACGGCTTGATGATGGCTTCGATCTTTTTCACGGCCTGTCATTCCTTCGTTTCAAGCGGGGCTTGCCCGGCTTCACTTGGTTCCCGCGCCGATGCTTGGCGAAGGCACGGGAAAGGATCAAGCGAAGACGCCCCTTGCCGCGCGGATTGCACGAGGCGTGCCAGAATCCGCGCACGGTGCACGCCACGGGATTCCGCGGCGCAGCGCGGCAGGCGCGTTAACAGCTGCCTAACAATTGGGCACGCGCTACGAGATTCTGCGCGATTGCGGGGCAGCCTTGCGGGGCGGGTTGGCCAAGTGTAGCGGTTGGCTATCACACCTGTTCGGGGGTTTCTCCATATGCGCACCATCCGCCTGATGCTCGCCGGCCTGCTGGCCGGAAGCGCCATTTTTTCCGCCTCCGCACTCGCGCAGCAGGCTCCCGCGGCCCAGCCGGGCGAGAGCGCGGAGGACGTCAGGCTCAAAGCGCTGTTCCATGCCAGCGACGAGGCGATGCTGAAGCGTCAGCCGCTGATGGCGGTGTTTCGTGGCGACCTGCGCTACGCCGACCGGCTGGGCAATTACTACACCGACGCCTTCACCGCTGCGGAGAGGGCGGCGACCGAGGCGGACCTCGCCGCGCTCAAGCGGATCGACCGGACCAGGCTGAGCGCGGTCAACAAGGTCGCCTATGACGTGTTCAAGGCGGATCAGGAACGCTCGCTCAAGGGCTTCCGGCCCGAAATCCTGGGGGTGGGGAAGTACCTGCCGGTCGATCACTTTACCGGTTTCCAGACCTTCTATCCCGACTTCGCGTCGGGGCAGGGCGCGGCGCCGTTCAAGAGCGTTCTCGACTATGAGAACAACCTCAAGCGCAACGTCGACTATGCGGCGACCTATGATCGCGTGATCGTGCTTTTTCGCGAAGGGATGAAGCGCAAGATCGTTCAGCCCAAGCTCGTCGTGCGCAACATGATCGGGCAGTTCGACAAGTTGATCGCGCAGGGCGTCGAGGAATCGGTCTTCTATGCGCCGGTCAAGAAGTTCCCAGAGGGCGTGAACGAGACGGATCAGGCGCGGCTGCGCGCTGCCTATGCGGCGCAGGTGAAGGATGTGCTGATCCCGGCGCACAAGAAGGTGCGCGATTTCCTCGCTAACGAGTATCTCCCGGCCGCGCGCGACACCGTCGGCACCTCGGCGCTGCCCGGCGGCGCGGCGGTGTATAGCTATGCGATCGAGAGCAACACGACGCTGCCGCTGACCGCGGATTACGTCCACAATCTGGGCCTGTCCGAGGTCAAGCGCATCCTGACCGAGATGGAGGCGCAGAAGGTCAAGGTCGGCTTCACCGGCACGCTGCCCGAATTCTTCACCTTCCTGCGCACCGACACGCGCTTCCAGCCCAAGAGCGCCGAGGCGCTGCGCGAGGGCTACGAGGCGATCGGCAAGCGCGTCGATGCGCGGGTGCGCGAGCAATTCTCGTTGATCCCCAAGACGCCGCTCGAGATCCGTCCGGTGCCCGATTACCGCGCCGAGGGCGATGCGGCAGGCAGCTATGTCCAGGGCACGCCCGACGGATCGCGGCCGGGCGTGTTCTTCTACAACACCCATGACCTGCCGGTGCGCTACACCTGGGGCATGGAGACGCTGTACCTGCACGAAGCGGTGCCGGGGCATCATTTCCAGATCAGCCTCGCGCAGGAGAACGACAAGCTGCCTGCCTTCATGCGCTTTGGCGGCAACACCGCCTTCGTCGAGGGTTGGGCGCTCTATGCCGAGACGCTGTACAAGGAGCTCGACGTCGCGGTGGATCCGTATCAGCGGATGGGCGGCCTTTCGGATGAGATGCTGCGCGCGATGCGGCTGGTGGTCGACAGTGGTCTTCACGCCAAGGGCTGGAGCCGCGAGCAGGCGATCGACTATATGCTCGCCAACTCGCCGATGCCTAAGACCGACGCGATCGCCGAGGTCGAGCGCTACATTGCGATTCCGGGTCAGGCGCTGGCGTACAAGGTCGGCCAGCTCACGATCCTCAAGGCGAAGGCCAAGGCCAAGGCGGCGCTGGGCGCCAAGTTCGACCCGCGCGCTTTCCATGCCGCGGTGCTCGACACCGGCGCACTGCCGATGCCGGTGCTGGAGAAGAAGGTCGACGACTGGATCGCGTCGGTGAAGTAGTTCGGTTCAGCGACGCTGAACCGGCGGCACCAGCCCCCCACCCGGCCACCCATAACATACTGCCGTTGGGTGGCCGGGTGGGGGAGCGGGCTGGTGCCGCAAACACCTAAAGCGCCATTCCCGCCGCCCAGCCGCTCGCCCAGGCCCATTGGAAATTATAGCCGCCGAGCCAGCCGGTGACGTCCACGCCTTCGCCGATCGCGTAGAGGCCGGGGACGTCGCGCGCCTCCATCGTCTGGGATGAGAGACACGCGGTGCTGATGCCGCCGATCGTGACTTCCGCCTTGGCATAGCCTTCGGTGCCGTTGGGGTGGAAGCGCCAGGCGGCGAGGCGGCGTTCGGCCTCGGCCAGCTTCTTGTCGGCGGCGTTGGCCAGTTCGGTCTCGAGCGCGATCTGGTCGGCCAGCGTATCGGCGAGGCGGGTGGGGAGGGCGTCGGTGAGGATTTTGCGCAGAGTGATGCGCGGATGGGTGCGTTTGGCGCCGGTGAGCCAGCCCGGACGGCGTTCGGGCAGGAAGTCGATCTCGACCGGCTCGCCATGCCGCCAGTAGGAGCTGATCTGGAGGATCGCGGGGCCGGACAGGCCGCGATGGGTGAACAACGCCGCCTCGCGGAACCCGGCCTTGCCCGCGCGCGCTTCGACCGGAGCGGCGACTCCTGAAAGCTCACGAAACAGGACCTCGTCCCCGCCGAGCGTCAGCGGGACGAGCGCGGGGCGCGGCTCGACCACCTTGAGCCCGAATTTCCGCGCGAGATCATAGGCGAAGCCGGTCGCGCCCATCTTGGGGATCGACGGCCCGCCGGTGGCGATGACGAGCGCGGGGGCGGTGGCTTCGCGATCGCCGACGGTCACGCGGTACTGGCCATCGGCGTGCGACACATCGCGGACCGCGTGGCCGAGCGCGATCTCGACCCCGCCGGCCTCGCATTCGGCGAGCAGCATCGCGACGATCTGCTTCGCGCTGCCGTCGCAGAAGAGCTGGCCCAAGGTCTTCTCGTGCCAGGCGATGCCGTAGCGGTCGACCAGCGCGATGAAGTCATGCTGGGTGTAGCGGCGCAGCGCCGACTTGGCGAAATGCGGGTTGGCCGAGAGATAGCGGTCGGGCGCGATGCCGAGATTGGTGAAGTTGCACCGCCCACCGCCCGAGATCAGGATCTTCTTCCCCACCTGATTGGCATGGTCGATCAGCAGCACGCGGCGGCCGCGCTGCCCGGCGGTGAGGGCGCACATCAATCCTGCGGCGCCGCCGCCGAGGATGATGGCGTCGTACTTGTCGGGTGAAGAGGTCAGTGGAGCCTCCAGACTAACCGTCACCCCGGCCTTGTGCCGGGGTCCACGGAGCCGCGGTGGATGAGCGAGAGGATCAAGTGCATAGTTTGCCGCCCGGTGGACCCCGGCACAAGGCCGGGTGACGGCTCAAGGGTGCGGGGAAGGCGCTCAGCGCAGCTTGGCGATCGACAGGCCGTCGGCCTTGGCGCGGTCCTTGACCGATTCCTCGCTGCGGGTCAGCGCCTTGGCGATCGCCTTGAGCGCCATCCCCTTCTTGGCGAGCGTGTGCAGCTTCTGCACTTCGTCGGTACGCCAGGGCTGGCGGTGCCGTTCGAACTTGCCCTCAGCCATCAGAGATACGGCGGCTGATGCAGGCCGCGCTGGCTCTGCGTGAAGATCTCGCACCCGTCCTCGGTGATGCCGATCGAATGCTCGAACTGCGCCGAGAGCGAGCGGTCGCGCGTCACCGCCGTCCAGCCGTCGTCGAGCAGCTTTACGTCCGGGCGCCCGATATTGATCATCGGCTCGATCGTGAAGAACATGCCGGGGCGCAGTTCGGGTCCGGTGCCGGGACGGCCGACATGGACCACCTCGGGCGCGTCGTGGAACACGCGGCCAAGGCCATGGCCGCAGAAATCGCGGACCACGCCGTAGCGATGCCTCTCGGCATACTTCTGAATGGCGTGACCGATATCGCCCATCGTGTTGCCGGGCTTCGCCATCTCGATCCCGAGCATCAGGCATTCATAGGTGACGTCGACCAGACGCTTCGCCTTCAGCGGCACGTCGCCGACCAGATACATGCGGCTGGTGTCGCCGTGCCAGCCGTCGAGCAGCGGGGTCACGTCGATATTGACGATATCGCCGTCCTTGAGCGTCTTGGGACTCGGGATGCCGTGGCAGACGACATGGTTGATGCTGATGCAGCAGCTGTGCGTGTAGCCGCGATAGCCGAGCGTCGCGGGAACCGCGCCGCCGTCGAGCATGCGCTGGCGGACGAAATCGTCCAGCTCCTGCGTCGTCACGCCGGGCACGACATGCGGCACGAGCGCGTCGAGGATCTCCGCGGCGAGACGGCCGGCGGCGCGCATTCCCGCGAACCCGTCGGCGCCATAGAGCTTGATCGACCCGTCGCGGGCGAAGTTGGTGTCGGCGGTCACGGCAACATATTCGGTCATGCGCGCGATATAGGCGAAAGAGGGGGGCTTTGCGAGGGCGTGGGACGGTTTGAAGTTCGCTCGCTGCCCGCCGTTCCCGCGAAGGCGGGAATCTACCCGCCGAGCTGGAGCGGATCGAACCCGAAGGGCAGCCGGAACGGTTTCCCGCCTTCGCGGGAATGGCGAACGTAAGTTGAGCACTGAGCGCCAGATGGCGATGGATTGATCGAACGGCGCAAGATAGGGGTGCCGCCATGAGCGAGCGTATCTGGACCGCAGGGCTGGTGGTGATCGGCGACGAGATCCTCTCGGGCCGCACGCAGGACAAGAATGTCGCGCAGGTCGCGATCTGGCTCAACGTGCAGGGCATCCAGCTGGCCGAAGTGCGCGTGGTGCCCGACGTTCAGGAACGGATCGTCGAAGCGGTGAACGCGATGCGCACCGGCCACGATTATTGCTTCACCACCGGCGGAATCGGGCCGACGCATGACGACATCACCGTCGACGCGATCGCCGCGGCGCTGGGCGTCCCGGTCGTGATCCACGAAGGCGCGCGCGCGATGATGGAGCGTTATTACGAGACGCGTGGTGGGCTGACCGAGGCACGGTTGCGCATGGCGCGGGTGCCGCAGGGCGCCGACCTGATCCCCAATCGCATGTCGGGGGCACCCGGTATCCGCGTCGGCAACGTCCTGATCCTGGCGGGGGTGCCGCACATCACCGCCGGCATGCTCGATGCGTTGACCGGCACGCTCGAGGGCGGCAGGCCGGTGGTGAGTGCGACGATCGGCAGCTGGGCGGCGGAAAGCGAGATCGCCGACTTGCTTGGGGCAACGGAGAGGGCGTTCGAGGGCGTCGCGATCGGCAGCTATCCCTTTTTCCGCGAAGGACGGACGGGCGCCAACTTCGTGGTCCGCGCGACCGACTCCGCGCTGGTCGAGGCATGCGTCGGTGAACTCGGCGCGCAGTTGGCGGCGGCGGGATATGAGGTCGTGCCCGGCGGCATCTAGCCTCTTTACGTGCTGTGCTGTGCTGATATCGTAACACACAATATCAGTCAGGGGATTCTCATGAAGATGAAGCGATGGGTGGCGGTGCTTGCGCTCGCCGGAGCGGTGCTGCCGCTCGGGCTGGCGGCGACGCCCGCGGCGGCGCGTGAGGCGCAGCAGAAGCTGTCGGTCGACATGCAATATTACACGCTGCCCAACGGGCTGCGCGTGGTGCTGGCCAAGGACACGATTTCACCCACCGTAACGGTCGGCGTCTATTACGGCATCGGCTTCCGTATCGAGCCGCGCGAGCGCACCGGCTTCGCGCATTTGTTCGAGCATCTGCTGTTCCAGGGGTCGAAGAACGCGCCGAAGGGCGTGCATATCGGTTCGGTGAGCAATGCCGGCGGCATCTTGAACGGATCGACCCGCTACGACTTCACCAACTATTTCGAGGTCGTGCCCTCGAACGCGCTTGAGCGGATGCTGTGGCTCGAGGCCGACCGCATGGCGAGCCCGGTGATCAACGACGAGGTGCTGAAGAACCAGCAGGGCGTCGTCGGCAACGAGGTGAAGGTCAACGTCCTCAACCAGCCTTACAGCACCTGGCCGTGGATCGACCTGCCGATGCTGGCCAACACCAACTGGTACAACAGCCACAACTTCTACGGTGAACTGAAGGAGATCGAGGCGGCGACGGTGGCGGACGCCACCCAGTTCCACGACGCCTTCTACAAGCCGTCGAACGCCGTGCTCGTCGTCGCGGGCGACATCGACTATGCCGCGACGCGCGCGATGGTCGACAAATATTTCGGCTGGATGCCCAAGGCGGCGCCGGTCAAGCTGCCCGACATTTCCGAGCCGCGCCAAACGGCGGAGAAGTTCAAGAGCCGCGTCGACCGCCTCGCGCCCAAGCCGGGCTGGGCGGCGGGCTATCACGTCCCCGCGCGCGGCACGCCCGAATGGTACGCCATGGGCCTGATCGACCAGATGCTGGTCAAGGGGCAGGACAGCCGCCTGTACCGCAAGCTGGTGGCCGAGACCGGAATCGCCGGTGAAGTCGGCGGGGGCATCAACTTCCCGCTGGGCACCATGTTCAACTATCAGGGTCCGATGCTGTGGAGCTTCAACTTCACGCATGACGCCAACCGCAGCCGCGACGAGATCAAGGCCGCCGTCGACGCGGTGATCGAGGAACTGCGCACCAAGCCGGTTTCCGCCGAGGAGCTGGCGCGCGCACGGACCAAGATGCGCTCATCGCTCTATTCGACGATCGACGGGACCGGGCGGATCGGCCTCATTGACCTGCTCGCGGTGTATGCGCTGTTCGACAACGACCCGAACAAGGTCAACGGTATCGAGGACGGCTTTGCCAAGGTGACGCCCGAACTGATCCGGAAGACCGCGCAGGAGTATCTGCGTCCCACCAACCGCTCGATCTATGTGATCGATCCCGGCGCGGCTCAGCCTGCCGCCGCCGCCAAGCCCGCGGGAGCCAAGTAAGATGCGCCGCATGATCGCAAGCCTGATGGCTGCAACCCTGCTAGCTGCCCCGGCCGTGGCGCAGGAGCTTCCGACCACCCCGCCGCCGATCCCGGCGCCCAAAGCGTTCACGGTTCCGGCGTCGGAGACCTTCACGCTGGCCAACGGCATGAAGGTGACGTTGGTCCCCTATGGCGTCGCGCCCAAGGTGGTGGTTTCGCTGCAGACCTATGCCGGGTCGCTCAACGAGGGCGAGAACACCTGGCTGGCGCTGCTCGCAGTGGACATGCTCAAGGAAGGCGCAGCGGGAATGACCGCGGCGCAGATCGCGCAGAAGGCGGCGGACATGGGCGGCGGGCTCGCCACCAACGCCAGCCTCGAAAGCTCGTCGGTGACGCTTAACGTGCTGTCGGAGCGCGCGGCGGACGCGATCGCGCTGGTCGCCGATGTCGCGCAGCGGCCGAGCTATCCCGACGGCGAACTGGCGCGGGTCAAGGCCAACTGGAACCGCCGTCTGGCGGTGGCGCTGAGCCAGCCGGGGACGCTCGCCAACGCCGCGATCACGCGCGCCTATTATGGCCCCGACCATCCCTATGGCCGGGTCCTGCCGACGCCGCAGCAATTCGGCGCGTACACCACGGCGCAGCTCAAGGCGTGGCATGCCGCGAACTTCGGGGCAAAGCGTTCGCACCTCTACATCGCCGGCAAGTTCGACGCGGCAGCGGTGAAGGCGGCGGTCGAGAAGGCGTTCGGCGGCTGGACCGCGGGGCCGGAGCGGCTGGCGTTGCCGCCGAACCCCAAGC
>DATIGZ010000275.1:0-2011 GCA_035481255.1 Sphingomonas sp.
ATCGACTGGGATCCGGTCGAGCCGCGGCTGCTCTGGTCGATCGAGCGCAAGAAGGGCGAACTGGTATCGAGCCGGGTGCCGCCGGTGGAGTGAACCCGCGCTTCGCCGCAATGAAAGAAGAAATTCGCTACCCCCCGCGCAATTTGGCTGCTAGGGGCGCGCTCATGTTTCGAAAACGGCCCATTATTACCACCCGGAACACGACCCGCTGAACCAGCCGGTCGTGGCGTTCGGGTTATGCCGCGAAACATCTTCAACTAGCGGGCGACTGGCCCGCTGACTTCCCACCGAAAAATGACTATGTCGCTGCCCGAACTCCGGGCGGCTCGACCGCATGAAAGGGTCTTCAATGGGTTACCGTGTCGTAGTCGCAGGCGCCACCGGCAATGTCGGTCGCGAGATGCTCAACATCCTGGCCGAGCGGGAATTCCCGATCGACGAGTTGGCGGTCGTCGCCTCCTCGCGCTCGACCGGCGACATGGTCGACTTCGGCGAGACCGGGAAACAGTACAAGATCCAGAATATCGAGCATTTCGACCCGACCGGTTGGGACATGGCGCTGTTCGCGATCGGCAGCGACGCGACCAAGGTCCACGCCCCGCGCTTCGCCGCGGCGGGCTGCACGGTGATCGACAATTCGTCGCTCTACCGCATGGACCCCGACGTGCCGCTGATCGTGCCCGAGGTGAACCCGGAAGCGATCGACGGCTACAAGGCGAAGAACATCATCGCCAACCCCAATTGTTCGACCGCGCAGATGGTGGTGGCGCTGAAGCCGCTGCACGATGCGGCAGGCGTCAAGCGCGTGGTCGTCGCGACCTATCAGTCGGTGTCCGGCGCAGGCAAGGCGGGGATGGACGAGCTGTTCGAACAGTCGCGCAACATTTTCGTCGGCGACCAGGCCGAGCCGAAGAAGTTCACCAAGCAGATCGCGTTCAACGTGATCCCGCACATCGATAGCTTCCTGGACGACGGCTACACCAAGGAAGAGTGGAAGATGGTCGTCGAGACCAAGAAGATCCTCGATCCCAAGGTGAAGGTGACCGCGACCTGCGTGCGCGTGCCGGTGTTCGTCGGCCATTCCGAGGCGGTCAATGTCGAGCTGGAGCGCGAGCTGTCGGCCGAGGATGCGCAGAAGATCCTGCGCGAGGCGCCGGGGATCATGCTGGTCGATAAGCGCGAGGATGGCGGCTACGTCACCCCGGTCGAGTGCGTGGGCGATTATGCGACCTTCGTCAGCCGCGTACGCGAGGACTCGACGGTCGAGAACGGCCTCGCCTTCTGGTGCGTGAGCGACAACCTTCGCAAGGGCGCGGCGCTCAACGCGGTGCAGATCGCCGAGTTGCTCGGCCGCCGGCACCTCAAGAAGGCGTGACGATCCGGCGGATGCGCCTTCCCGCCGCGCAGCGATGGTGGTTGCTCGCATGTCTTGCGGGTGTGCCGCTGAGCGCGGTGGGGGCGGCGTATCCGCCGAATACCTGGTTGCAGGTCGGGCCGGTTGTCGTCGGCGTCGGCCTTGCATGGTGGGCGCTCAGGCGCTGGCCGATGAGCAATGCGAGCGTTGCGTGGGTCTGCGGGTTCGTGCTGCTCCACCTGCTCGCGGCGCGCTGGACCTACAGCAATGTCCCCTATGACGCATGGGCGCAGGCGGCTTTCGGGTTCAGCATCGACAAGGCGCTGGGGTTCGAGCGCAACATGTTCGACCGGCTGGTGCATTTCGCGTCGGGGCTGTGCTTCGCGCGGCCGCTGGTCGAGCTGTGCATCGTCTATGGCCGGCTGTCGCGGCGCTGGGCGATCGCGGTGATGATCCTGTCGGTACTGGCGATCGGCGCGCTCTACGAGATCTTCGAATGGACGCTGACGATCGGGATGAGCCCCGAAGCGGCGGACATGTATAACGGCCAGCAGGGCGACATGTTCGATGCGCCGAAGGACATGGCGCTGGCGCTGTTGGGGTGCCTGTTGCCGCTGGCGTGGCACCGGCTGCTGCTGGCGGGGATCAGTGCCCCGC
>DATIGZ010000276.1:0-7146 GCA_035481255.1 Sphingomonas sp.
TTCGCGCTCAGCGACGGCGGCGAGGTCGAGGTCTTCACCACGCGGCCCGACACGATCTTCGGATCGAGCTTCGTCGCGATCGCGGCGGATCACCCGATCGCGCGCAAGCTGGCGCAGACCAGCCCCGAAGCCGAGGCGTTCATCGCGCAGTGCAAGCTGGGCGGGACCACCGCGGCTGAGCTGGAGACGCAGGAGAAGCTGGGCTTCGACACCGGCATCCGTGCGACGCATCCCTTTGACCCCGCTTGGGAATTGCCGGTCTATATCGCGAATTTCGTGCTGATGGATTACGGCACCGGCGCGGTGTTCGGGGTGCCGGCACACGATCAGCGCGACTTCGAATTCGCGACCAAATACGGCCTGCCGATCCGGCGTGTCGTCTCGGACGGCGCCAAGGTCGAACCCGCCTTCACCGATGCGGAGGCGTGGTCGGGACCCGGTACGCTGGTGAACTCGCACTTCCTCGACGGGATGGACGTTCCCGACGCCAAGCGTGAGGTGATCACCCGCGCCGAATCCGGCGGCTGGGGCAAGGGTACGACGGTGTGGCGCCTGCGCGACTGGGGTGTTTCGCGCCAGCGTTACTGGGGCACGCCGATCCCGATCATCCATTGCGAAGTGTGCGGCGTGGTGCCGGTGCCCAAGAAGCAGCTCCCCGTTGTGCTGCCCGAGGACGTCAGCTTCGACATTCCCGGCAACCCGCTCGACCGCCATCCGACCTGGCGGCATGTCGATTGCCCGCGCTGCGGCAACCCGGCGCGGCGCGAGACCGACACGCTCGACACCTTTGTCGATTCGAGCTGGTACTTCATCCGTTTCGCCAGCCAGCCGGACGACAAGCCGTTCGACCGCAAGATCGCCGAACAGTGGCTGCCGGTGAACCAGTATATCGGCGGGGTAGAGCATGCGATCCTGCACCTGCTCTACGCCCGATTCTGGACCCGCGCGCTCAAGCGGATCGGCCTGATCGATATCGCCGAGCCGTTCGAGGGGCTGTTCACCCAGGGCATGGTGACGCACGAGACCTACAAGTCCGCCGACGGCCGCTGGCTGTCGCCGGGCGAGGTCACGCGCAAGGGTGAGACCTGGATCGAGGAATCGAGCGGCAACCCGGCAACGGTCGGCCGCATCGAGAAGATGTCCAAGTCCAAGAAGAACACCGTCGATCCCGAGCCGATCGTCGATCAATATGGCGCGGACGCGGTGCGCTGGTTCGTACTGTCGGATTCGCCGCCCGAGCGCGATCTGGAGTGGACCGAGAACGGCATCGAGGGTGCGTGGCGCTTCGTCCAGCGGCTGTGGCGTCTGTTCGACGGGCTTGGGGAATGGGAAGGCGAGGACAAGGCCCTCGACCGCATCCTGCACCAGACGACCGCCGGCGTGGCTTCGGATATCGAGGGGCTTCAGTTCAACAAGGCGGTCGCCAAGCTCTATGCGCTGGTCAACGCGATCGAGAAGGCGCAGCCGAGCGCATCGCGCGCCAATGCGATCCGCACCGCGATCCTGATCGCCGCGCCGATGGTTCCCCATCTGGCCGAGGAAGCCTGGGCGGCGATGGGCAATGACGGCCTGATCGCCGAGGCCGAATGGCCTGCGGTCGACCCGGCGCTGCTGGTCGATGACGAGGTGACGATCGCGTTGCAGGTCAACGGCAAGCTGCGCGACACGGTGAAGGCGCCGAAGGGCGAAGCGAAGGACGCGCTGGAGGCGATGGCCTTGGCAAATCCCAATGTGCAGCGCATTCTGGAAGGCGCAGCCCCCAGGAAGGTGATCGTCGTGCCCGACCGACTGGTGAATATCGTCGCATGAGGCTTGCGCCCGCCCTGCTCGCGCTGACGGCGCTCGCTCCCGCCCTTGGCGGCTGCGGGCTGCGTCCGCTCTATGGCGGCGGTGTTGCCGGGCCGGTGCAGACGATGTTGTCGGGGGTCGAAGTCGCGCCGATCGAGGGCGAGAGCGGCTGGCTGGTCGCCAATGCGGTGCGCGACCGGATCGAGGCGACGCGCACCGGTACCCCGGCGTACCGGCTCGACATCAAGCTGGATGATCGCATCGAAGGCCTTGGCGTGCGCCGCGACGACGTGGTGACGCGCGAGCGGCGGACGCTGCGCGCGCGCTATCAGCTTGTCGAGCTGGCCACCGGACAGGTCGTGCTCGACGCCACGGCGGGTTCCGATGCCGGCATCGACGTCGTCGGATCCGAATATGCGACGATCGCGGCGGAGAAGAGCGCGCTCGAGCGGCTGTCGGGGATCGTCGCCGACCAGATCGTCGCGCGCCTTGCCCGCTACGCCCGCGCCACCGAAACCAAGTGAAGGCCAGCGAAGCGCAGATTCGTGCCCGGCTGGATAAGCCGGGACCGGATATCCGCTTATTCCTGCTCTACGGCCCCGATGAAGCCGGCGCCAACGACATGGCCGCGCGGCTGGGCCGGGCGATGGGCGCCGAGGCCGAGCGTATCGATATCGAAGGCGGATCGCTCAAGGGCGATCCCGGGCGGCTGGCGGGAGAAGCGGCGTCGCTCTCGCTGTTCGGCGGCGCACGCTATGTCCGAATCGCCGGGATCGACGATGACGGGACCGAGGCGGTTAGGCTGCTGCTCGACGCCGAGGTAGCGGGAAACCCCGTGGTCGCGGTCGGTGGCGGCCTCAAGGGCACCGGACGCCTGCTCAAGCTGGTCCTCGCCGCGCCCAACGCCATGGCGCATGCCTGCTATATGCCCGATGCGCGCAACGCCGCGCAGCTCGCCGCGGGAATCGCGCGCGAGAACGGCTTGCGGCTGGTGAACGGCACCGCTGAGCGGCTCGCGGCACTCTCCGGGGGCGATCGCGCGGTGCTGGCTCGCGAGATCGAGAAGCTCTCCATCTATCTCGACGCCGCGCCGGACCGCCCGCGTGAGGCTGGAATGGCGGCGCTGGAGGCAATCGGCGCCGATCTCGGCGATGCCGAGATGCAGAGCGCGATCGAAGCCGTTGTCGAGGGGCGCGCCGCCGAAATCGGCGTGGAACTGGCCCGGCTGGAGCAGGCCGGCGTCTCCGCGATCCCGTTGCTGCGTCAGCTCGTCCGGCGGCTGATGAATCTTGCCGAGATGCGTGCCGATATCGACCGCGGCGCATCGCCCGACGAGGTGGTCAAGAAGCACCGAGTCTTCTTCAAGGAAGAGATGAGCACCAAGATCGCGCTGCGCCGCTGGACCAGCCCGATGCTGGCGCGCGCCGTGGAGCGCGTGCGCGAGGCGGAACGCGGCATGACGCGGGCGGGCGGCAATGCGGGACAGGTGATCGCCGACGAGGCTCTGGTAACGCTGGCAAGAGCGGCCGCACGGGGGCGGTGATGGCAATGCGGATCGTGGCGGCGGTAGTGATGCTTGCACCGCCCGCTTCCGCGCAATGCGAGCCGCAGGCCGGCGGCGTCTATGAGATCGCCCAAAGCTAGCGGACCGCTTCGGAACCGAGCGATGGCGGATCAGGCAGCTCGCACGGCAGTTCGACGATCGTCGAGCGCATGATCGCGATTGATCGCGCCGCCCTACATTCAAATATTTGATTTAATTATATTTTCTCACCCGTCAGCCGCTGGCAGATCATGTCGAGCTGGTCGAGCGTCGAATAGGCCAGCGTCATCGCCCCGCCCTTGTCGCCATAGCTGATGCGGACGTTGAGGCCGAGCACGTCGCCAAGCTGCCGTTCGAGCGCGGCGATATCGGCATTCGCCCCCAGATCCCCGGAAGCCGTGATGCTCCCCTTCCCCGCCGTGCGCGGCTTGGCTTCGCGTGCGAGCTTCTCGGTCTCGCGCACCGACAGGTCGCGCTCGACGACGATTCGGGCGAGCTTTTCCGGGTCGGGCGCGCCGATCAGCGCGCGGGCATGCCCCATGGTCAGCGTGCCCTCGACCACGCGCTGACGGACGGTCTGCGGGAGATCAAGCAGGCGCAGCAGGTTCGCGATGTGGCTGCGCGACTTGTGGACGATACGCGCCAGCACTTCCTGCGTGTGGCCGAAGGTGCCGATCAGCTTGGCATAGGCCTCGGCCTCTTCGATCGCGTTGAGGTCCTCGCGCTGGATATTCTCGATGATCGCGATCTCGAGCGTCTCGGCCTCATCGAGGTCGCGGACGATGACCGGCACCTCGTGCAGCCGGGCGCGCTGCGCCGCGCGCCAGCGGCGTTCGCCGGCGACGATCTGATATTCCTTGCCGTGCGGGCGCACGACGATCGGCTGGATCAGCCCGCGCGCGGCGATCGACTTGGCCAGCTCCTCAAGCGCGTCCTCGTCGAAATGGCGGCGCGGCTGTTCGGGATGCGGCGCGAGCGAGCTGACGGGGAGCATCCGCACACCCGGGGAATGTTCGGAACCGGGGCGAACCGGCTCCTCGCGCTCGACATCGCCGAGGAGCGAGCTGAGGCCGCGGCCAAGGCCCGGGCGCGGCTTGCGCAGCGGGGTGACGGAAGCGGATGGCGTGGTTTCGTCGGTCATGCGGCCTTCCTCAGCCTCGGCAGGCGGTCGATCACTTCACGGGCGAGTGCGATATAGGCTTCCGAGCCGGCGCAGCGATGATCGTAGATCAACGCGGGCAGGCCGTGGCTGGGCGCTTCGGAAAGGCGCACGTTGCGCGGAATCACCGTGTCGAAGACCACGCGGCCGAGCACCGCGCGCACATCGTCGGCGACCTGATCGGTCAGGCGGTTGCGGCGATCGTACATGGTGAGGACGACGCCGAGGATCGACAGGCCGGGGTTGAAGCGGCTGCGGATGCGTTCGACGGTGCTGAGCAGCTGACTGAGGCCTTCGAGCGCGAAGAACTCGCACTGGAGCGGCACCAGCAGCGCATCGGAAGCGACCATCGCGTTGATCGTCAGCAAACCCAGCGAGGGCGGGCAATCGATCAGGATCACGTCCCAGCGCTGTTCGCTGCGGTCGATGGCGTTGTCGAGGCGATGGGTACGCGCGTCGAACTCGATCAGCTCGATCTCGGCGCCCGACAGGTCGACGGTCGCGGGAACGATGTCGAGGCCGGGCACGCGCGTGGCGACCACGACCTCTTCCAGCGTCACGTCACCGACGAGCAGATCGTAGGTCGAGCGCTCGCGATCGGCGCGACTGATGCCCAGGCCGGTCGAACAATTGCCCTGCGGATCGAGGTCGAGAAGCAGCACGCGCTGACCGGTCGCGGCGAGCGCGGTGCCGACATTGATCGCGCTTGTGGTCTTCCCCACCCCACCTTTCTGGTTCGCGATAGCGATGCAGATCATCTCGGGCGGATCCCTTTGGCGACGACGATGAGTGAATCGGGAGCCGTGATGCTCGGTTCCATGTGGAACGAACCATGCCATTTGCGGCGGGCCTCTGCCACCTCCGATTGCGCGTTTCGGCCCTTTGGCAGCACCCAGACTGTGGAAGACGTGGATCGATGGGCGGCGATGCGGAAAAGATCGCCGAGCTGGGCGACGGCGCGCGCGGAAATCACGGCGGCGGGACCGCTGGTGCGTTCGATCTTCGCGGTATGGACCGCGGCGTCGGCAAGGCCCAGCTCAGCCGCCGCGCGCGACAGGAAATCGGTGCGCAGCTTGCGTGGCTCGACCAGCTCGACCGGCGCGTCGCGGAGCAGCGCGATGACGATCCCGGGCAGCCCCGCCCCGCTTCCGATATCCAGCCAAACGCCGTCATCCGGCGCGTGCGCCAGAAGCTGAGCCGAGTCGACAATGTGCCGCGACCAGATCTGTTCGAGCGTGGATGGCGCGATCAAATTCTGCCTGGCGGCTTCGTCGCGCAGCAGTTCGACGAACGCGGCGAGCCGTGTTTCACGTGAAACACCATAACGCTCGCGGATCCAGCCCTGTGCCTCATCCTCGGTCATGCGGCGCGCCGGACGTGCAGCATGATCGCGGTGAGCGCCGCCGGGGTGATCCCGCGCACCCGCGCCGCATCGCCCACGGTGGCCGGGCGGGCGAGTGAAAGACGCTCGACCATCTCGTTCGACAGTCCCGGGATCGCGGCATAGTCGAGCGCATGCGCGATCGGCGTTGCGTCGGATCGGGCCATCGCCTCCTGCTCGGCCGCCTGCCGCTCAAGATAGGGCGCATAGCGTGCGTCTTCGATCAGCTCGGCGAGCAGATCGGGATCGGCGTCCGCGGCTTCAATCTCGAGGTGCCGGATGCTGACACCCGGGAAGCGGAGCCATTCGAAGGCACTGCGGCGAGCGCCATCTTGCGACACCGGCGCGCCGACCTTGCCCAGTTCATGCGCGGTGCGCGGCGCCGCAAAGCGCATGTCGAGCTTGGCCCGGGCTTCACGGCGGCTGGCGAGATGGGCACGGCGCGCTTCACCGATGCACCCGGCTGCCTCGCCGATCGCGCCGAGCCGGGTCTCGGCATTGTCGGCACGCAGGCGCAGGCGATACTCGGCTCGGGCGGTGAGCATGCGATAGGGCTCTGTCACGCCCTGCAAGGTCAAGTCGTCGATCATCACACCGATATAGCTGAGCTCGCGCGGCAGAATCATCGGCGCGCGGGCGAGCGCCAGCGCCGCGGCATTAACGCCGGCGACCAGCCCTTGCGCGGCGGCTTCCTCATAGCCCGTGGTGCCATTGATCTGACCGGCGCAGAACAGTCCCGGCACGTCGCGGCTCTCGAGCGTGGCCTCCAGCGCGCGCGGATCGACATGGTCATACTCGACCGCATAGCCGGGCGTGACGATCGTGGCGCGGGTGAGACCCGGGATCGACGCGATCATCGCCGCCTGCACGTCCGTCGGCAGTGAGGTCGACAGGCCGTTGGGATAGACAAGGTTGGTGTCGAGCCCCTCCGGCTCAAGGAAGATCTGATGCCCGTCGCGATCGCCGAAGCGGAAGATCTTGTCCTCGATCGACGGGCAGTAACGCGGACCGCCCGCCTCGATCGCACCGCTGAACAGCGGCGAGCGGTCGAGTCCGCCGCGGATAATGTCGTGGGTCTGCTGCGTCGTGCGGGTGATCGCGCAAGCGAGTTGCGGCAATCGTGGCGTGGTGGTCAGCGGCGACATGCGCCAGAGTTCGGCGTCGGACGGCTGCTCCTCGAGCGCACCCCAGTCGATCGTCCGGCCATCAAGGCGTGGCGGAGTCCCGGTCTTGAGCCGCGTGATCGGCAGGGCAAGATCGCGCAGCTGGACACCC
>DATIGZ010000277.1:0-1833 GCA_035481255.1 Sphingomonas sp.
GTGAGGATATGCGACTATCGATTCTCAGCCTCGCTTTGGCGCTCGCCGCCTGCTCCCCCGCCCCGGCCCCGCCCGCGAATGACAGCACGGCGCAGCCCGCACCGGTCGAATCGGTGATCCCGCCAAGCCCGACGCCTTCGCCCGCGCCGATCGAACTGAGCGCAGTGACCGAGGCAGCGGCGAACATGCTCAAGGGCGAGCTGCGCTGCGCCTTTCTGTCGGATGCGAGCAGCCTGATGCTGGTCGGCGCGGGCGATGTCGATGCGGCCAGCCGCGCCACCGCCGTGGTGATGCGATCGGGCAAGCCGGTCTCGCTGACGGCGCGCGAGGCGGGCGGCTTCGACGCGCTGACCAAGGGGGGCAGCCTCGCCGGCGAGGGGCTCACCGTCGCGATCACCCGCGGCGCCGAACGCGAGACCGGGCATGAGGGATCGAGCCATACCGCGACCCTGTCGGTCGAGGCACCCGGCGCCGCGCCGCGTGCAATCGACGGCGTGTGGGAATGCGGCCCGTGATCGCTCGCCGCTTGCGTAACGGCGCGAACCGGGGCTAGGCGAGCGGCATGACCATTGGTGAAGAGCGCCTTCAGCGCCGCATGGCGCGCGGCATCGAATTTCTCGGCAGCGTGACGGCGATCCTGTGCGGCGCGATGTCGTGGGTGAGCGAGCGCAACCTCGTTTCCGCCATCTCCAACGCAGGCGGCTTCGGCCTGACCGCATGCGGCGCAATGACGCCCGAGCTGCTCGATGCTGAGATCGCGGGCACCAAAAAGCTGACCGACAAGCCGTTCGGCGTGAACCTGATCACCATGCACCCGCAATTGTTCGATCTGATCGACGTGTGCGCCAAGCACAACGTCACGCATATCGTGCTCGCCGGTGGCCTTCCCCCCGCTGGCTCGCTCGACGCGATCAAGGGCAATGGCGCGAAGCTGATCTGCTTCGCCCCGGCGCTGTCGCTCGCCAAGAAGCTGATCCGCTCCGGCGTCGATGCGCTGGTGGTCGAGGGGATGGAGGCCGGCGGCCATATCGGCCCGGTGTCGACCAGCGTGCTGGCACAGGAAATCCTGCCCGAGGTCGCAAGCCAGGTGCCGGTGTTCGTCGCGGGCGGGATCGGGCGCGGCGAGGCGATTGCCGGCTATCTCGACATGGGCGCAGCAGGCGTCCAGCTCGGCACCCGCTTTGCCTGCGCGACCGAGAGCATCGCGCATCCGAACTTCAAAAAGGCATTCTTCCGCGCCAGCGCGCGCGATGCGATCTCCAGCGTCCAGATCGACCCGCGCCTGCCGGTGATCCCGGTGCGCGCGCTCAAGAACGCCTCGTCCGAGCTGTTCACCGCCAAGCAGCGCGAGGTCGCGCAGCTGCTCGACGAGGGTAAGGTCGAGATGATGGAGGCGCAGCTCCAGATCGAACATTATTGGGCAGGCGCGCTGCGCCGCGCGGTGATCGAGGGCGATGTCGACAACGGATCGCTGATGGCGGGCCAGTCGGTCGGCATGGTCAGCAAGGAAGAACCCGTCGCCGACATCATCGCCCAGCTGATGGCCGAGGCGGCGCACGCGCTGGAGAAGCGGGCGGCCTGAGCCGTCACAGCTTCTCTTAACCATCGCCCTTAAGCGCGATTTGACGGTGCCACGTGCATGGCAGAGCGATGGTCCGGACCTCGCTCCCGCTCGCTGTCGCGCTCATTGCCCTGCCGCTCGCCGCCTGTTCGAGCGGCGGCACCAGCACGGAGCTTGCCGCACCGCTGCCCGTGCCGGTCGCCCCGGCGGTCGTGCGCGGGGCCGCACCGACACCGCCTGATGGCGCGGCACCGCGCCTCGCCGTTCCGGCG
>DATIGZ010000278.1:0-6247 GCA_035481255.1 Sphingomonas sp.
GCCTGACATCCGCCGCCACTGACCCCGCTCAGCCGCGACAGCTCTATGACGATGTCCGGATCCTCTCGGCCGACGGGATGGAGGGGCGCCTGGCCGGCACGCCGGGTTCGGCCCGGGCACGCGCCTATCTGCTCGAACGGCTGCGAGCGATCGGCCTCGAGCCCGCTTATGCGGCCTTCGAACAGCCGTTCGACGCGGAACATGACGGCGAGGCGCTGAAGGGCGTCAACCTGATCGGCCGTGTCCGCGGTTCGGGCACGAGCAACCGCGTGCTGGTGATCGGCGCGCACTACGATCATTTCGGCACCCGCGACGGCCAGATCCTGAACGGCGCCGACGACAATGCCTCAGGCGTCGCGGTTCTGCTGTCGATCGCCGAGCATTTCGTGCGCGAACGGCCCGCGCACGACGTCATCTTTGCGCTGTGGGATGCCGAGGAGCAGGGCTTCTATGGCGCGAAGGCGTTCGTGGCGAAGCCCCCTGTGCCCCTGTCGCGCATCGCGATGAACCTCAACCTCGACATGATGAGCCGCAGCGACCGGAACGAGCTTTGGCTGGCGGGCGCACGTCATTATCCCTTCCTTCGCAAGCGCTTCGAACGGCTCGCCACGCAGGCGCCCGTGTCGCTCAAACTGGGGCATGACGGCCCTCCGTGGAAAGGGACTGACGACTGGACCGACGGATCGGACCATTTCGTGTTCCACCATAAGGGCATCCCCTTCGCCTATTTCGGGGTCGAGGATTATGCCGACTACCACAAGCCGACCGACGATTTCGCGGCGATCCCGAAGGATTTCTTCGCCCGCTCCGCTGCCACCGCATTGCTGGCGGCGCAGTTGTTCGATCGGGATCTCGACGCGATCGCCGCGGAGGCGGGCAGGGCCAAATAGCCTGTGCCCGGCAGGGCCTAACCCGCGCCTTCCAGCGCCTTTTGGCGGCGGCGCTGAACCGAACTGCCGATACCCATCGCCTCGCGATACTTGGCGACCGTGCGCCGCGCGATGTCGAAGCCCTTCGAATTGAGCATTTCGACCAGCGTGTCGTCGGACAGGATCTTCTTGGGATCCTCGGCCTGAATTAGGGCCCGAATCGCGCTCTTCACCGCTTCCGCCGATACCGCGTCGCCGCCATCGGCCGACTGGATCGCCGAGGTGAAGAAGTACTTCAATTCGAACAGACCGCGGGCACAGGACAGATACTTATTGCTCGTCACGCGGCTGACCGTCGATTCGTGCATCTCGATCGCATCGGCGATCTGGCGCAGCGTCAGCGGGCGCAGGTGGCTGACGCCGTGGCGGAAGAACGCCTCCTGCTGCTTCACGATCTCCGACGCGACCTTGATGATCGTGCGCTGGCGCTGATCGAGCGCCTTGACCAGCCAGTTGGCGCTGGCGAGCATGTCGGAAAGCCATGCCTTGCTCGACTTGTCCTGCGGCCCGGACGAAACCTCGGTATAATAAGCGCGGTTGACGAGTACGCGCGGCAGGGTCGCGCTGTTCAGCTCCACCGCCCAACCCAGCCCGCGCGGCGCGACGAAGATATCGGGCGTGACGCTGGGCACAGGGTCGCCGCCATAGCGGCAGCCGGGCTTGGGATCATAGCCGCGAAGCTCGCGGATCATGTCCGCCATATCCTCGTCATCGACACCGCAGATGCGCTTGAGGCGCGCCAGCTCGCCGCGCGCGAGCAAGTCGAGATTGGCGATCAGCGCGGCCATGCACGGGTCGTAGCGGTCGGCCTCCTTCGCCTGAAGCGCGAGGCATTCGGCAAGATCGCGCGCGCCCACACCGGTCGGGTCGAGGGTCTGGATCAACGCCAGCACCGCTTCCACCCGCGCGAGCGGAACGCCGAGCCGCGTGGCGATGTCGAGCAGCGAGGCGGTGAGGTAGCCGGCCTCGTCGATCTGGTCGATCAGATGCTGGGCGATGAACAGGTCGGCGCCGTCCACCACCGCCCCCGCCTGTGCGAGCAGATGATCGGCGAGGCTAAGGTCGGGCGCGGAAAAGCTGTCGAAATCCGGGCCATCTTCGCCAAGGCCGCCTCCCCCGCCGCCGCCGAGTCCGAGGCCGCCGTCGAGACCTCCGATCGAATCCGCGGCGCTGTCGTGGTGGAAGGTCTCGGCGGCGAAATCGACGTCGAGCGACGCCTCACCGGTCGCGGCGCCACTGTCGAGCAATTCGGTCGAATCGGCAGGACCATCGCGTTCGGCGATCGGCTCGGCCTCGGGCGCTTCCGGCGCACCGCGCTCGTCATCGCCGCCCCCCGCATCGAGCAGCGGATTCTTCTCGAGCTCCTCGGCGATGAAGGTTTCGATCTCAAGGTTCGACAGCGCCAGCAGCTTGATCGCCTGCTGAAGCTGCGGCGTCATCACCAGCGATTGCGACTGCCTGAGATCGAGGCGGGGCGCGAGGCTCATGGGATCAGAGCGAGAAGCCCTCGCCCAGATACAGGCGGCGCACGTTCGCGTCTGCGACGAGGTCGGCCGGCGATCCGGCGAACAGCACGCGCCCGTCATAGATGATCGAGGCGCGATCAACGATGTCGAGCGTCTCGCGGACATTATGGTCGGTGATGAGCACGCCGATGTTGCGCGTCTTCAGCTCCTTCACCAGATCTCGAATGTCGGCGATCGAGATCGGATCGATGCCCGCGAACGGCTCGTCGAGCAGCATGATCGAAGGGTCCGCGGCGAGCGCGCGGGCGATCTCGGCGCGACGGCGTTCACCGCCCGACAGCGCCATCGCCGGTGCGTCGCGCAGCCGGGTCAGGCCGAACTCGTCGAGCAGCTTGTCGAGCCGCTCGGCGCGCGCGTGCTTGTCCGGCTCCGACAGCTCGAGCACGGCGGAAATATTCTTGGCGACGGTGAGGCCGCGAAAGATCGATGTTTCCTGCGGCAGATAGCCAAGGCCGAGGATCGCGCGGCGGTACATGGGCAGCGGAGTGATATCGACACCGTCGAGCATGATCCGGCCCGCGTCCGGCTTCACCAGCCCCATCACCGAATAGAAGCAGGTGGTCTTACCCGCGCCGTTGGGACCAAGCAGGCCGACCACCTCGCCCTTGCCGACCGAAAGCGACACGTCCGACAGCACGACTCGCTTGTCATAGGATTTGGCGATCGAGACCACGGCCAGCCCCGATGTGGGCGGGCTGCCCGTTTCCGCGGCTACCGGTTCCAGCGTTTCGATATCTGCCATGGCGCCCTTCCTGATCGCACGCGCTGCTTAGCGATTCCTTGCCGCGCAGTCACTTGGCAAGTTTTATGCATGGCAAGTTAGGACGGAACGCGGCCAAGGGAAGACCGCACGCGATTAATCGCGTTTGGGTACCGTGAAACGGCCCGTGACCCGGCCGCCCGACTGGATCACGCTGCCGTCGGGCGCCTTGGTCGTGCCGACGCCCGAACCGTCCATCGACGCGCGGCCGGTATCGAGGTTGAGCGTCAGCCGCCCGCCACTCACACGATTGCTGCCCTGGGTGAGCGAGACGTTGCCCATCATGGTGATGGTGCGCTTGTTGATGTCGTACACGCCATATTGCGCGCGCGCAGTCTGGTCGGGCCGCGTGACGGTGACGCCGCCCGCGGCATCGAACCGCGAGACCGAAGGCGAGCCGTCGGTGATCTGTCCGGTATAGGTGACGGTGACGCGCGAGGCCGTCAGCGTCATATTGCCCTGGCTCAGCCGCACCCCGCCCCACAGGATCGCGCGGCCGGACCGGTCCTGTAGCTCGGCATGCGGCGCGGCGAAATCGATCGGCGCGTTCGAATCGTGGCGCACCTGCCCCAGCGCCGCGGTACCGATCGCGGCGGTGGTGGCGATCGCGGCGATCGAAGCGATGAGGAGCGGGCGGGCCATGTTCACCTATTTGCGCGCTTGGGATCGATCCGCAAGCGGGCATTGCCATCGATCCGTACGGTCCGCTTGTCGAGATCGGCGGTCATGCTGTCGCCGCTGAAGGCGCCGAGCGGAGTGCGCCCGTCGATCTGGCCGGTGCCGGTCAGCTTCCGGCTCTTGAGATCGATCGTCGAATCGCGGGTGTCGAGCTGGTAGCCGTCGGAGCTGCGGAAGGCGATCGGGCCGTCGATCGCGACCTGCTCGGTCTCCATGTCGTAACGGCCGCGCTCGGCGCGCACTTCGGCCGGGCCATCCGAGAGACGGATGCCGGCGGCGAGATTGTTCAACTGCACAACCGGTTCAGCCGAGCTCTTCTGCACCGCCGATCCCGCGGTCAGCACGAAGGGCTGCCCCTTGGCATCGGCGCCGCGATAGCGCGCGGACTGGATCCGCAGCCGCTCGTTCGCGATATCGACCTTGTTCTTGTCGAGCACGAACGACACGTCGCCGCCCATGAACAGCGGCGCCATCACCAGAAACGCGCCGAGCACGCCGATTCCGGCGGGCAGGATCAGCAACAGGGTGCGGACGATATGGTCATGGCTTGCCCCCGGACGCGCCCAGAGCTTGCGGCGCGAGCGTTCCTGGAGGGCAATCTCGGACATGGTTCGCCTCAGATATGCGCGAAGATGTCGATCTCGGGCCAGCCGGCGAGATCGAGTTCGGCGCGGTGCGGCAGGAAGTCGAAGCACGCCTGGGCGAGTGCCGTCCGCCCTTCGCGCGCAAGGCGGCGATCGAGTTCCTCGCGCATCGCGTGGAGGTAGCGCACGTCCGACGCCGCATAATCCTTCTGCGCATCGCTCAGCACCGGCCCGCCCCAGTCGGACGACTGCTGTTGCTTGGAGATTTCCTGTCCCAGCAACTCGCGCACCAGATCCTTGAGGCCGTGGCGGTCGGTGTAGGTGCGCACCAGCCGCGAGGCGATCTTGGTGCAATAGACAGGCGCGGCGGTGACGCCGAGATAGTGGCGGATCGCGGCGAGATCGAAGCGGCCGAAATGATAGAGCTTCACCCGATCCGGATCGGCGAGCAGCGCGCGCAAATTGGGCGCGGCATAGTCGCTGCCCGGCGAGAAGCGGACGAGATGCTCGTCCTCGCCGCCGTCGGAAAGCTGGACGACGCAGAGACGATCGCGCGGGGTGATCAGCCCCATCGTCTCGGTATCGACGGCGATGTCGGCGCCGGGGGCGAACAGCCCTTCGGGAATATCTTCTTCGTGCAGGAAAACGGCCATGCGCCCGCCTAGCCGTTTACACCTGAACGCTCAATGGCAAGCTTGCGGCACGAGCTCAGGCCGCCGGCGGTTCCCCGGCGTCCTCGCGCTTCGTCTTGGATTTGCGCGCGACCATATTGAGCGATTCGACCAGCGCCGAGAAGGCCATGGCCGCATAGATATAACCCTTGGGCACATGCACGCCGAAGCCGTCGGCGATCAGTACCGCGCCGATCATCAGCAGGAAGCCGAGCGCGAGCATGACGACGGTCGGGTTGCGCTTGATGAAATTCGCCAGCGGATCGGCCGCGACCAGCATCACGCCGACGGTCACGATCACCGCGGTGACCATGATCGCGATTTCGTCGGTCATACCGACGGCGGTGAGGATCGAATCGACCGAGAAGACCATGTCGAGCAGGATGATCTGGAAGATCGCACTGCCGAAATTGAGCGTCGCAACCTGCTTCTTGTCGAGAATCTCGTCGTCGGAAGGCACGGGGTCGATCGTGTGGTGGATTTCCTTGGTCGCCTTCCAGACGAGGAAGAGACCGCCCGCGATCAGGATGAGATCGCGCCAGGAAAAGGCCGTCTCGAAGCTCGGCGCGCCATGCGCGCCGGGCGCGCCCTGAAGACCAAGATCGAACACCGGCGTCGTCAGCGACACGATGATCCAGATCATCGACAGCAGCAGGATTCGCATGACCAGCGCGAGACCGATACCGATTCGGCGCGCCTTCTGCTGCTGATGCTCCGGCAGCTTGTTGGTCAGGATCGAGATGAAGATGAGGTTGTCGATGCCCAGCACCACCTCCATCACGATCAGGGTGATGAGGGCGGCCCAGGCGGCCGGGTCGGCGAGCAAAGCGGCTATATCCATAGGCTCCCGCTTGCCGCCCCTGCGAAGCATGCGCAAGTATCTGTTGGAACGGTGCCGAAATCGCGACGAATTTGTTCGCGTCCTGTCCCGTAACCGGCTATGACCCGATTCCATGGGCGTGTCTTTGGAGCGCCGGAATGTCTGCGTCTTCGTCCGGCGTATGACTTTCGAGATTGAGTTGGGCGACCGGGAAGACGAACAGGGCAATGAGTTTTGATCGAGGGCGCCGCGGGGATCGCGGCGGGCGCGGCAGAGACA
>DATIGZ010000279.1:0-6418 GCA_035481255.1 Sphingomonas sp.
CCGCCGCCAGCCCCGCCATCTCGACTTCGAACCCCATGCGCATCTCGAGCAGGCGCAGCACGTCGTCGATCTCGCTGACCTCGTCAGGGGTGACCTGAAAGGCGCGATACTGCGCGCCCTCCGCGACATAGGCGCCCGACCCCCGACGCGAGATCAGCAGGCCGCGCGCCGCCAGCCGCGAATAGGCCTCGCGCACCACCGTGCGGCTGACTCCAAAGGTTTCGGTGATCGACTTCTCGGTCGGGAAGCGTGAACCCGGGGGCATTTCGCCCCGTTCGATCTGTTGTTCGAATCGCTGGACCAGATCGTCGGCCAGCGACGCTGCCTTGGTAGCCGCCATGATGCGAGCGTTACCATTGCGCGCGAGCGGTTGGCTAGGGTGCGAAATCGGGCCGCTGGTCATCGACATAGGCTTGCCACGCCTCGCGCGTCGCGAAATCGAGCCCGCGGTCCCATGCCGCGCCGGCATGATAGACGAACGGCTTTCCCGGCGTGGCGCGCACGAGGATCAGGTAGTTATCGGCATCCTCGGCAAAGCCGGCAAAGGTGCGGGGATCGACCATCACCGCGGCGGCCATCGTGCCCTTGGCCGGATCTGCGGGACCCCACCAGCTCATCCGCGCGCGCGCTTCGTCCCTGACGATTTTGCCGAGGGGCGCGCCCGCGATCGGGCGCTTCGAGATACCAATTCCGACGATCAGCTCGCCCGCACGGTTTGAGCGCAGGGTCGAGGTCATGCGCGTGAAATTGGTTCCGGCGGGAAGGACAAAGCGCCGCGTCTCGGACACGGTGCGCGCGACATCGACCGGCCATGGCTCATAGTCGACGGTGAAGTCCGCCACCCGTGGCCCGGCGCTCGCGATGCGCGGCCGTACATAATTGCGTGAGGTCCACAGCTTGTTGTCGTGCCAGATGCCGAGCCCGCCCGTACCGCGTCCCGTCCCGACATTGTAGAAGTCCAGCCCCTCGCCGTGATCGGCATGCTGGTCGCCCGTGCGCAGCTGGCGGTCCGCATATGGCCAGCGCACCCGCTTGCCCCAAGCGTCGATGCCCGAGGACGAGGGCGGCTCCGCTTTCTCCAGCGCGCGGCTGTAGATGCGGAAGGCGATCCGGTCATTCTCCCACAACAGGTCGCCATAGCGATAGTCGGCGATCGCCACCGCCGCGCGCGCCTGCTTCTCGGCATCGCTCGCCGGGCGCAGCGGCGTGTGGTTCTGCGCCAGCGCGGTACCGGCGGTGAGCGTGAGGAGCAGGATGGCCCGGCGCATCACCAACTCCACATCGTCCCGTCCTCCAGCCGGTTCACGGGCAGGTAGGCACGGGCATAAGGGAAAGTTTCAGCCAGCGTCTCGTCGATCTCGACGCCAAGGCCGGGCTTGTCGCCGGGATGCAGCATGCCGTCGGCGAAGCTGTAGGCGTGCGGGAAGACCGCGTCGGTCTCCGGGCTGTGCCGCATATATTCCTGAATGCCGAAGTTCGGGATGGCGAGGCCAAGGTGAAGCGCCGCCGCCATCGTCACCGGCGACAGGTCGGTCGCGCCGTGACAGCCGGTGCGGACCTGATGCAGGTCGGCCAGCGCCGCGATCTGGCGCAGATGGGTGATCCCGCCGGCATGCAGCACGGTCGCGCGGATATAGTCGATCAGCCGGTTCTCGATCAGCGCCTTGCAGTCCCAGATCGAACTGAAGATCTCGCCCACCGCCAATGGGGTGGTGGTGTGCTGGCGGATCAGGCGAAAGGATTCCTGATCCTCGGCCGGGGTCGCGTCCTCCAGCCAGAAGGGGCGGTAGGGCTCCAGATCCTTGCCCAGCCGTGCGGCTTCGATCGGGGTCAGCCGGTGGTGGATGTCGTGCAGCAGGTGGACGTCCCAGCCCAACGCCTCGCGCGCGGCCTTGAACAGCTCGGGTACCACGCGAAGATACTTCGACGTCGACCAGACATTCTCGCTCGGCAGCGCGGCGTCGGCGGGTTCGTAGAAATATTTGTCCTTCGACACGCCATAGGTCGACGCCATGCCGGGCACGCCGCATTGCAGCCGGATCGCCTTATATCCCTGCATCTGATAGTCGAGCGCGGCCCTGATCGTATCCTCGATCGTGGTGCCGTTGGCATGGCCATAGACCATGCAGCCCTCGCGGCTCGCCCCACCGAGCAGCTGATAGACCGGCAGACCCGCCAGCTTGCCCTTGATGTCCCACAGCGCCATGTCGACCGCGGCGATCGCGGTCATTGTCACCGGGCCGCGGCGCCAGTACGCGCCCTTGTAGAGATACTGCCAGATATCCTCGATCCGGTGCGCGTCGCGGCCGATCAGGCATGGGGCGACATGCTCGGACAGATACGCCGCAACCGCCAGCTCGCGCCCGTTGAGCGTCGCGTCGCCGATGCCGGTGGTGCCGTCGTCACACTCCACCTTCAGCGTCACGAAATTGCGCCCCGGACAGGTCACGATCACCCGGGCAGACACGATCTTCGGCATTCCATCCCCTCTTGGTCTCGGCGACGAGTTGTGTGACAACATTATTGACTTACGCCGGAAAAGGAAAGAGGAATGTCACCGGTGTCAAGCGCAAGGGCGCGGCAGTGAACTTTGGGGAGATGTTATGAAGCAGGGCAAGGCCGCCATCGCGGGCGGGTATCGGACATGATGTCGCTGACCCTGATCGCGCTCGCCGCGCCCGCCGCCATCGTCGAGGCGCAGCCGGCGATGCCGCAACCCGCCGCGATCCTCGCCGAAACCCGGCGCGTCGCCGACTGGCAGCTTGCCAACCGCGCCAACTGGGCGACGATGCCCGCGGCCCGGCCCAGCGTGCGCAATCCGCGCGACTGGCAGCAGGCGGCGTTCTGGATCACGCTGACCGATCTGGCGCAGCGCGACCGGCGCTATGGCAAACCGCTGCTCGATCTCGGGCGCGAACTGGGCTGGAAGCTCGGCGACAAGCCGTTCCATGCCGACGATCAGCTTATCGCACAGGCGTGGATCTGGGCGGCGCGCAACGGCGCGGGCAAGGCGGCGCTGGCGCCGGCCATCGCCTATTTCGAGAATGTGCTGACCAATCGCCGGACCGGCAGCCTCGAATTCATTCCGGTCGCGCCGGGACGCAATTCGTCGGACTGCACCGATCGCTGGTGCTGGTGCGACGCGCTGTTCATGGCGCCGCCCACGCTGCTTCAGCTCGCGAAGATCACCGGCGACAAACGTTATGCCGACTTCGCGCACGAAGAGTTCAAGGCGGCCACCGACTATCTCTACGATTCGGGCGAGAAGCTCTATTTCCGCGACAGCCGTTTCTTCGACATGCGCGACGCCAGCGGGCGCAAGCAGTTCTGGAGCCGCGGCAATGGCTGGGTCATGGGCGGCCTGGTCCGCATGCTTCAGGTCATGGACCGCAAGGATCCCAAACGGCCTTATTATGAGAAGCTGTTCCGCGACATGTCGGCCCGGCTGCTGACGCTGCAAAAGGCCGATGGCTATTGGCCGGCATCGTTGCTCGACAACGATCCCGGCACCCCGCCCGAAACCAGCGGCACGGCGTTCTTCACCTATGCCTTTGCCTGGGGTGTCGATGCCGGGCTGCTCGATCGCGGTGCCTATCAGCCCGCGGCGATCAAGGGCTGGAACGCGGTGGTTCGTGCGGTGCAGCCCGACGGGATGCTCGGCTGGGTGCAGCAGGTCGGCGACCGGCCCGACAGCGTCTCGGCGAAGGAGACGCAATTCTACGGATCGGGCGCGTTCATCCTTGCCGGCACCGCGATGTACGATCTGGCGCGCAAGGCGAAGCGCTGATGCGAAAGGCTGTTTGCGTATCCCTCGCCGCGGCGCTGCTCACCGGCAACGCTGCCCCTGCCGATCGCTGGGCGGGCAAGCCGCACGGGCCGGTCTACGCCGTCGATGTCGCGCCGATGGACCGCACCGTCCGTACCCGCCTGATGCCGCAGGTCGAGGCGCTGCTCGAGCTGCTGCTGCGCGAAAAGCGCGCGATGAAGCTCGGCGGGGTTGCGGTGTTCGAGAGCGGTGACAAGTTCCTGCCCGGCAAGATCGCCGCGGCGATGGCCTATCGCATCACCGCGCTCAAGAAAGGCGATCCGCGGCTCGACCAGCGGCTGCGCGACTTCGCCGATATTGCCGAACTGACGCTCGACGATCCCAACGACAGCTGGGGCATCTATTATTATGTCTCGGCGCTGCATGACCTCAACGAGCGCGGCCTGCTCGACCGCGCCGTGCGGCCGGCGACGCTGGAGAAGCTCAAGCGGCAGCTCGACTGGCGCCGGTTCGTCCGCCCCGATCTCACGCTGATCGATCTGCCGAACAACTATTATGGCGTTGCCTTCTCGATCGCGCGGCTGCGGCACCTGATGGGGTGGGAAGACGCATCGGGCGCCGACCAGCTGCTCGCGCGCACGCTCGACCATTATCGCAAATATTCGGGCGAGTTCGGGTTCGCCGACGAGACCGAGGGCAAGGGCCGGTTCGACCGCTATTCGGTGCTGCTGATCGGTGAGATCGCGCACCGGCTGATCGAGACCGGCATGACGCCGAGCGCCGAAGTCAGGGGCTGGCTGCGCAAGTCGGTCGATCTGCTGCTCCCGCGCTTCAACCTCACGGGCGAGGGGTTCGAATATGGCCGCAGCATCGGCGCCTATGGCGAAACCGCCTTTATCGAGGTGCTGACCGCCGCGGCGCTGCTCAAGGTGCTGACCCCGCAGGAAGAGCGCATGGCCTATGCCTTTTCCAGCCGGATCAGCGCGCGCTACATGGACTTCTGGGTCGATCCCGCGACCGGTTCGGTCGATCTGTGGGGGCAGGGGCGGCGCACCGACGCCTATCGCGGCATCCACCGCATCTTCGGCGAGAATTTGAGCCTCGCGCGTCAGCATATCTACACCAACGCGATCTGGAACCGGCTCGGCTATGGCGGGCGGGTGCCCGACCGCGGCTATGCCAAATGGCTGGATGCGCTGCCGCGTTCGACCGTCACCTGGTTCGCGCGCGGCGAACATGACCGCGCGCTGGTTACGGTGCGCGATCGTGGCAAGCTGATCGGCCTGCCCATCATCAACGGAGCGGAGGGGCAGCATATGCACAACCCCTATTTCCCCGTTCCCTTCTCGCCGGGAATGCTGTCCGGATCCGCCGATGCGACCTACCCGCACCTCGTCCCGAAGATCACGCTGGCGGACGGCGCGGTGCTGATGCCGCTCGCCTTCTTCAAGGATGTGGAGGTCGTCCGGAAGGGCGCGGTGACGCAGGTGAGCTGGCGGCAGGACGCGCTCGACCTGATGGGCAAGGACGATGCGCGGCCCGATCGCCGCGCGAGCATCGAGACGCGCTACACGCTCGCACCCGGCCGTATCACGCGCAGCGACCGGCTGCGCCTGGCGTCCGGTGAGCGCGCGGCAAAGGTCGAGCTGGAGTTTGCGAGCTTTTCCGGCGCGCCGGCGGTGCGGGCGGGGCGGGTGCGCTTCGGCACGGGCGAAGTGCGCGGGTTCGCCGCGACCGGCTATGACCGCTGCACAGCTGAAAAAGCCGGGAAACCCGAACATCGCGCGCCCGTCGGTGCGTTTGAAACACGCGTCCATTGTAAGCGATCCGCCCCCGCAGCGAAGGATGGGGTCATAGCGCTAACATGGGAGTTGTACTACAACTGACGAATCTCGCTGTTGACTCTCTCGGGTAAAGTTGTAGGACACATTCTATGACACCGGTATCAAGCCGGGCACCCGAGGGGAGGTTGGAAAATGAAGTCTCGATCGATGATGCTGGTCCGCGGCGCGCTGCTCGCATCGGCGGCGGCAATGGGAGTTCCGGCGCTGGCGCAGGACGCGCCCGACCCGTCGCCGCAGGCGGCTGGGGAGGAAGAGATCATCGTCACCGGTGCGCGCGCGACGCAGCGCAGCTCGATCGAGTTCAAGCGCAGCGCCGACGTGGTGGTCGATGGCCTGGTCAGCGATGAGATCGGCGCGACCCCGGACAATAGCGTCGGCGACACGCTGGAGCGGATCACTGGCGTTTCCGCGGATCGCTTCAAGGGCAATGCCAACGAACTGTCGGTGCGCGGTCTTGGCCCGACGCTCAGCTTCTCGACCTTCAACGGGCGCGAGGTCTCGACCGCCGGCCCCGATCGCTCGGTCGCCTTCCAGCAATTCCCGTCGGAGCTGGTTAACGGCGTGCTGGTCTACAAATCGCAGCGTGCTGACTTCCTTGAGGGTGGCGTCGGCGGGGTGATCGAGCTCAAGTCGATGAAGCCGCTCGATTATGGCAAGCGCCGCATCCAGTTCGAGGTCCGCGGCGATTTCCAGCCCAAGGACGACGACGTCTATCAGCATGACGGCCTCGGCTATCGCGCCAATTTCTCCTACACCGACAGCTTCACTACCGGCATCGGCGATATCGGCCTGTCGATCGGCTATCAGC
>DATIGZ010000280.1:0-2552 GCA_035481255.1 Sphingomonas sp.
GGTAGAGGGGGTGAAGCTCAAGGACGGGACGCTGATCCCCGCCAGCCTCGTCGTGATGGCGGTCGGCATCCGACCCTCGGTCGCCCTCGCCCGCGACGCGGGCCTTGTGGTCGGGCGCGGCATTCAGGTCGACGACCATATGGTCACCAGCGACCCCGCCGTGCTCGCGGTCGGCGAATGCGTCGAGCATGACGGACAGGTCTACGGCCTCGTCGCGCCCTTGTGGGACATGTGCCGCAGCCTCGCCGACGGGCTGGTCGAACAGCCGACCGGCTATCGCGGCTCGGTGACCTCGACCAAGCTCAAGGTGTCGGGCATCGACGTCTTTTCGGCAGGCGATTTCTCGGGCGGCGACGGGTGCGAGGACATCGTGCTGCGCGACGCGAGCCGCGGCGTCTACAAGCGCGTCATTGTCAAGGACGACCGCATCGTCGGCGCGGTGCTCTATGGCGATACCGCCGACGGCAGCTGGTATTTCGACCTGCTCAAGAAGCAGGAAGATGTCTCCGACCTCCGCGACCTGCTGATCTTCGGCCAGGCCTTCGCCGCGGGAGGCGGCGCGGCGGACCCTAAGGCGGCCGTTGCGGCGCTTTCCGACGATGCGGAAATCTGCGGCTGCAACGGCGTCACCAAGGGCCAGGTCGTCTCGTGCATCGCCAAGGGCGCGCACAGCCTCGATGCGGTGCGCGGCAGCTGCAAGGCGTCGGCGAGCTGCGGAAGCTGCACCGGCCTCGTCGAAAATCTGCTCGCGCTGACCCTCGGCGACGATGTCCAGTCGGGGCCGAAGACGATGTGCAAATGCACCAGCTTCGGCCACGACGACGTCCGCCGCGAGATCGTCGCGCAGGGCATGCGCTCGATCCCCGAGGTGATGCAGAAGCTGCACTGGACCACCCCCGACGGCTGTTCCTCGTGCCGCCCCGCGCTCAATTACTATCTGCTCTGCGCGCTGCCCGGCGACTATGTCGACGATCAGCAAAGCCGCTTCGTCAACGAGCGCATGCACGCCAATATCCAGAAGGACGGCACCTATTCGGTCGTCCCGCGCATGTGGGGCGGGCTCACCAACCCGACCGAGCTGCGCGCGATCGCCGATGTCGTCGAGAAATATAATGCACCGATGGTCAAGGTGACCGGCGGTCAGCGGCTCGACATCTTCGGGATCAAGAAGGAGGATCTGCCCGCGGTCTGGGCCGATCTCAACGCCGCCGGGATGGTCTCGGGCCACGCCTATGGCAAGTCGCTGCGCACGGTGAAGACCTGTGTCGGCTCCGAATGGTGCCGCTTCGGCACTCAGGATTCGACCGGGCTCGGTATCAAGACCGAACGCATGACCTGGGGGTCGTGGATGCCCCATAAGTTCAAGATCGCGGTCAGCGGCTGCCCGCGCAACTGCGCCGAAGCGACGATCAAGGACTTCGGCGTGATCTGCGTGGATTCAGGCTACGAGTTGCACATCGGCGGCAATGGCGGCATCCACCTGCGCGGCACCGACCTGCTGTGCAAGGTCGCGACCGAGCAGGAGGCGCTCGATTACTGCGCCGCCTTCATCCAGCTCTATCGCGAGGAAGCGCGCTATCTCGACCGCACCGCGCCATGGGTCGAGCGTGTCGGGCTCGACTATATCAAGTCGCGCATCGTCGAGGACGAAGAGGGCCGAGAGGCGCTGAAGGCGCGATTCCATGAATCCCAGCGCCATCTCCAGAAGGATCCCTGGGCCGAGCGCGCCGCGGGCGCCGAGCGCGAACTTCACCAGCATATCGCAGAAATCCGGCCCTTCGCGGTCGTGGGAGCAGAGTAATGGACGCAGAGTGGCTCGATATCGGTCCGGTGGATCAGTTGCCCGCGATGGGCGCGCGCACTTTGCCCGTGCGTGGCGGTGACGAGATCGCGATCTTCCGCACCGCGACCGGATCGGTCCATGCGCTGGTCAACAAATGCCCGCACAAGCAGGGGCCGCTCAGCCAGGGCATCGTCCACGATACTTCGGTCGCCTGCCCGCTGCACAACTGGCGCATCTCGCTCGTCACCGGTAAGGCGCTGGGCGGCGACGAGGGCTGTGTACCGGTGATCCCGGTCAAGATCGACGGCGGCCGCATCCTGATCGCCCGCGCCGAGGCGCTCGCGGGGGTGGCGTGACCGCGACGGTCCGCACGACCTGCGCCTATTGCGGCGTCGGCTGCGGCATCCGCGCGACCGTGACCGGCCCGCGCGAGGTGCGGATCGAGGGCGATCCCGATCATCCCGCCAATCACGGCCGGCTCTGCTCCAAGGGAACGCATCTGGGCGAGACGGTCGGCCTCGAAGGGCGGCTGCTCACGCCCATGATCGGTATGAAGCGCGCCAGCTGGGACAAGGCGCTCAACCTCGTCGCGAAGCGGTTTCGCGACGCGGTGGCACAGCATGGCCCCAACAGCGTCGCCTTCTATGTCTCCGGCCAGCTGCTCACCGAAGACTATTATGTCGCCAACAAGCTGATGAAGGGCTTTATCGGCTCGGCGAACATCGACACCAATTCGCGCCTGTGCATGTCCAGCGCAGTGACCGGCTAC
>DATIGZ010000281.1:0-6836 GCA_035481255.1 Sphingomonas sp.
TCGCCACCACCTTGCCGCTCGCCTTGGCGCCGTCGCGGACATAGCCGCGCTGGAGCAGATTGTCGGGGTTCACCGCGTCGAGCAGCTTATCCAACCCCTGAAGCTGATGGCGCAGCGTGTCGAGCTTGCGCTCCAGCACCGCCGGACGCAGCGCGCCCCCCGCGCGGTCGAGCACGCCGCGCGAAACCGTCACGCGGCGCTCCAGCGCCCGGTCGAGCCTTGCCCCCATATCATCCGCCTTCTGCCGCTGCGGACCCAGCAGCGCGTCGCGCCTGGGCAGCACGCGAACCAGAGCCGCCAGGCGCTCGCCGCCGCGCTCATGATAGCGCCGCACGCAGCGCTCGGCGCGCAGCCCCATCGTCGCGATCGCATTGGCGAGCTCGGCCCGCACCGGCACCGCCATTTCCGCCGCGGCGGTCGGCGTCGGCGCGCGCATGTCGGCGGCATAGTCGCATAATGTCGTATCGGTCTCGTGCCCCACGGCGGAGATGACGGGAATCCGGCATGCCGCCACCGCACGCACCACCGCCTCCTCGTTGAAGGCCCACAGATCCTCGATCGATCCCCCGCCCCGAGCGACGATCACCAGATCAGGCCGCCGCACCGGTCCGTCGTCCGTCATGGCGTCGAACCCGCGCACCGCTGCGGCGACCTCGGCCGCCGCGCCATCGCCCTGCACCTTGACCGGCCACACCAGCACATGGGTCGGGAACCGGTCGGCGAGGCGATGCAGGATATCGCGGATCACCGCGCCGGTCGGCGACGTCACCACCCCGATCGTCCGCGGCGCGAACGGCAGCGGCTTTTTCCGCGCCGGATCGAACAGCCCTTCGCCGGCAAGCTGAGCCTTCAATTTCTCGAGCAACGCCATCAGCGCGCCCTCGCCCGCCAGCTCCATCCGCTCGATCACGATCTGGTATTTCGACCGGCCGGGATAGGTGGTGAGCTTGCCGGTCGCGACCACCTCGATCCCGTCCTGCGGGCTGAAGGGGATCGCCGCCGCCGCGCCGCGCCACATCACCGCGTCGATCACCGCGTCTGCGTCCTTCAGCGCCAGATAGACATGCCCCGACGCCGCGCGCTTATAGCCCGAAATCTCGCCGCGCAGGCGGACATGGCCGAACTCGCCCTCGACCATTCGCTTCAGCTTCATCGACAATTCGCCGACGGATAGCGGAGCGGCGTTGTCCCCTTCCCGCCCCTCGGCTACGAGCCGCGGCGGAAACTGATCGTCGAAGGGGTCTGACATGAACGTCCTGTTGCTTGGGTCCGGTGGCCGCGAACATGCGCTCGCCTGGAAGCTCGCGCAATCGCCCCGGCTCGATAGCCTCCATGCGATCCCCGGCAACCCCGGAATCGCAAAGTACGCCACCTGCCACGATGTGAAGCTCACCGATCACGCCGCCGTGATCGACTTCTGCGCCCGGCATGCGATCGGCTTCGTCGTGGTCGGCCCGGAAGCCCCGCTGGTCGACGGCCTCAGCGATAGCCTGCGCGCCGCCGGCCTGCCCGTATTCGGCCCGTCACAGGCCGCCGCCCAGCTCGAAGGGTCGAAGGGCTTCACCAAGGATCTGTGCGCGCGCGAGAACATCCCGACGGCGGGTTATGTCCGCGTCGGCGATCTTGAGACCGCGCGCGCGGCCCTCGCTCGTGATTTCGGGCGCCCGGTGGTGATCAAGGCCGACGGCCTCGCCGCGGGCAAGGGCGTCACCGTCGCGATGACCGAGGAAGAGGCGCAGGACGCGATCGCCGCGATCTTCGAAAAGCCCGGCGGCGAAGCCGTGATCGAGGAGTTTCTGGAGGGCGAGGAAGCCAGCCTGTTCGTCCTTACCGACGGCACCGATTTCCTCGCCATCGGTTCGGCGCAGGATCATAAGCGCGTCGGCGACGGCGACACCGGCCCCAATACCGGCGGCATGGGCGCGTACAGCCCCGCGCCGGTGCTGACGCCCGAGTTGGAAGCGGAAGCGATCGAAACGATCATCAAGCCGACGATCGCCGGCATGGCCAGCGCCGGAACCCCCTATTCCGGCATGCTCTATGCGGGCCTCATGCTCACCCGCACCGGCCCCAAGCTGATCGAGTATAATGCCCGGTTCGGCGATCCCGAATGTCAGGTGCTGATGCTGCGGCTCGAGGAGGATCTGCTCGACCTCATGCTCGCCACCGAAGCCGGCGAGCTGGCAACCCGCGAAGCTCCCCGCTTCGGCGCCGAGACCGCGCTCACCGTCGTCATGGCGGCAAGGGGCTATCCCGGCACACCCGAAACCGGAGGCGCGATCCGCGGTCTCGACGCTGCCGAGGAAACCGGCGCGCAGGTGTTCCAGGCGGGCACGAAGATGGACGGCGACAACCTCGTCGCGGCCGGCGGCCGCGTCCTCACCGTCACCGCCACCGGCGCGACCGTGACCGAGGCGCAGGCCGCCGCCTATCGCGCGGTCGACGCGATCGACTTCCCCACCGGCTTCGCCCGTCGCGACATCGGCTGGCGCGAGGTCGCGCGCGAACAGGGCTAATCCGGCTTCGCGATCGCCCGGTCCGTCGCCGATCAGCCCAACACCCTCGACGCTCGCCCTCGGATCATCGCCCGGTGCGGCCTGCGGTCACCCGCGGGGGTGAAGCCGCACGCAAAGCAGGATATGCAGCGCACGGGGGGACTCCATCCGGGATTCGTTCACGGGAGGCGCGAATGCAGGGCGGCACGAACGAAATAGCGGTTCCACACAGTGTTCTCGACGCCACGGGCATGCCACCCGAGCGCGCGCTGGCCTTCTGGCGGGAGAGCATGGCGGCGTTCTACGACGTCCGCGCCCGCACCGATGCGGGCTTCCGCTTCCGCGCGGAGGCGTTTCACCTCGGTGAGATCGTCGTCACCGCCTATGCCTGTTCGGCGCAGACCTATGATCGCTCGCGCCTGCGCATCGGCCGCGACGGCCTTGATCATGTGACGCTCCAGCTCGTCCGCTCGGGCACGCATGGCCCGCGCGACGGCAGCAGCGAGGACCACGCCGGGCCGGGCGACATCCTGATCGCCGATCTCGCCCAGCCCCAGGCGACCATCGCCGGCGATTCGAGCACGCTCAACCTCACTGTGCCCCGCCGTCTACTCGGTCCGCTGCTCGATTCGCCGGATGTCCATAATCTGCGCCGCATCCGCGCCGGCACGCCGCTCGTGGCCCTGTTCGGCAGCCATCTCGAGACACTGTTCCGGACCGCGCCGTCGATGCGTGGCAAGGAAGCGGAGGCGGTGGTGCGCCCGACGCTCGAGCTCGCCGCCGCGCTGCTCAATGCGCAGATCCCGGAGGGCAGCCGGCCCGGGATCGAATCGATCCTCGGCGGACAGATCGGCCGCTTCCTCGCCGATCACGCGACCGATCGCACCCTCTCGCCCGAAGGAGTTGCGGCACGCTTCGGCATCTCGCGGCGCAAGCTCTACTATCTGCTCGAACCCTATGGCGGCTTCACCGCCTGCCTGCGCGAGCACCGGCTGAGCCGCGCCCGCGCGCTCTTGGGCGATCCCGCGCAGCGCGACCGGCCGGTGGCCGAAATCGCCGAAAGCTGCGGCTTCGCATGGCGCACCAATTTCGCGCGTAGCTATCGTCATCGCTTCGGCCTGACCCCGCGCGAGACTCGCGAGCTGGCGGCTCAGGGGCCGCGCGACCGGGCGGCCGAGACCGAGGATCGCCACATGTGGGACTGGATCCGCGCGCTGCGCTGAGCGCCGCAAGATACATCGCGTGCACGCGACGATACATCCGCCATGCCGGATGCCGTGATCGCTTGCCCTCGCCCCCGGTCGATCGCTTACCCACGGCCCGCTCATTCAAACCGTTGGAGAAAGCCGATGCCTCATCCGCGACTTCGCCATCAGATCGCCTTCGTGCTCGCCGCGACCGCCATCGGCGCCGCGCCGGTCCTCGCACAGAGCGGCTACGAACCGCCGCTGCGCGCCAACGACCTCGCACCTGACGAGCGTTATTCGGCGGGCATCCATTCGGACGGCAACGAAACCCAGCTCCGCGCCAAGGATATCGGCGCCCGGCGCCTTGCCGCGAACAATGTCTGGACGGGCCTCAAGGCCGGGAAGAACGACAAGACGGTGCTCGCCAACTGGGTGGTCTATGGCAAGCCCTTCTACGCGATGGCGCCCGGCGTGGTGGTCGCCTGCTGGCGCAACGCGCCCGAGAACGTCCCCGGCAGCCACCATATCCAGTTCAAGGCCGGCAACATGCCCAATGGCGGCAACCACCTTTTCATCAAGCATGATGACGGCACCCACGCCCTCTACGCGCATGCCAGCACCGGTTCGATCCCCGCATCGCTCTGCCCGCATAATGCGGCGCTGCTCAGCAGCAAGGCGCGCGACGGCGGCGCGCCCAACATGATCGTCGAAACCAAGGTGACCGGCGGAGCGCGCGTCACCCTTGGCCAGAAGCTCGGAGAGATCGGCAATACCGGCGCGTCGTCGGGGCCGCATCTGCATGTCCATGTGGTCAAGGGCAACGTCGCCCAGCCAATGCCCTTCCGCCGCGGCATGACCACGCCGCTGATCGCGGACCGGGCGGACATCAACGGCCCGTGGCTGCGGCTCAAGGGTACCGAGATGGGCGAGCGCGAGGAGCTGTTCTGGGCGCCGCACAAGCAGGGCAGCTACACCTTCAAGGGCGTGCTCGCCGCCGACTATCAGCGCATGGTCGATCACCTCGCCGATTCCGAGCTGATGCCCGGCCTGATCACCTGTGCCGACAATGGCGCGACCTATGATTCGAGCTGGTCGCCGGAGCAGGGAAAGAACTGGGCATCCTTCAACGCCATGACCCCGGTGGAAGCGGCCGCCAAGCACAACCAATATACGCTCAAGGGGTATCAGCGGACCTCGTCCTACACCTGCGGCCCCTACACCGTCGCGGTGTGGAAGAAATAGCGGCGCAAAGCTGCTTTCCCGCGGCTTAAGCATCGGATAGGCTTCGGCTTTCTGCGTCGAGGCCTATCCGATGGACAGCAATGCCCAATCCCTGTCCATTACGAACGACCCGCTCGAATGGATCACGGCCACGCATTTCGTGCTGATCGGCCTGTTCGCGGTCGGTGCCATCCTGATCCTGATCTGGGGCCGCCACCTGCGCCGCAAGCGGCGCGAGGCCGATGCCGAGGTCGGGGAGAATAACGACATCGTCGAGGGTGAGACCCCGCCCGAACCGTGAGCGGCTAGTCCCGCTCGGTCTCGCTCAGCAGCAGCTTGTCGATCTTGTGCCCGTCCATGTCGACAATCTCGAAGCGCCAGCCTTGCTCGATAAAGCTCTCGCCCTCGTGCGGCAGATGCTTGAGCACCGCCAGCGCGAGGCCGGCGACGGTGGCATAGTCGCGGTCCTCGGGCAGATCGATCCCGATCCGCTCGGCCAGCGCATCGGCGGCGAGCTGGCCGGAGACGAGCAGCGATCCGTCGTCGCGCACCACGATCGACGGGTCCTCGCCCGGATCGGCGTCGGACACGAACTCGCCGGCGATCGCCGCGAGCAGATCGGCGGGAGTCACGATCCCCTCGAAATGCCCGTATTCATCGTGGACGAAGCCCATCGGCACCGCCGCGCGGCGCAGCGCGCCCAGCGCGTCCATCGCATCGACCTGATCGGGCAGCACCGGCGCGGGGTGCATCAGCGCACGCAGATCGAGCGCCTGACCCAGGATCAGCGCCGTCACCAGATCACGCGCCTGCACCACGCCCACCACCGCGTCGACCGACCCTTCCGCGACGGGCAGCCTTGTGTGCGGGGTTTCGGCCAGCAGCTTGCGGATCGCGCCTTCGTCCAGATTGGCGTCAATCCATTCCACCTCGGTGCGCGGCGTCATCACCTCGCGCACCGGCCGGTCGGCCAGCCGCACCACGCCCGAAATGATCGAACGCTCATGCTCCTCGATCACGCCCGAATGCGTCGCCTCGGCGACCAGCATGTGCAGCTCCTCGGCGGTGACGCGATTCTCCGATTCGCGGTTCATGCCGAGCAGGCGGAACACCAGCGCGCTGCTCTGGTCGAGCAGCCACACCAAAGGCGCGGTGATCCGCGACAGCCACAGCATCGGCGTCGCCACCAGCACCGCGATCGGCTCGGGCGAGCGCAGCGCGAACTGCTTGGGCACCAGCTCGCCGACGATCAGCGAGGCATAGGTGGTCAGCGCGATGACGATCGCAAAGCCGATCGTCTCGGCGGTTTCCTTCTCCACCCCCAGCATCTCGATCCGCGCCGCGGTCGGCGTGCCGAGGCTCGCGCCCGAATAGGCGCCGGCGATGATGCCGATCAGCGTGATGCCGATCTGCACCGTCGACAGGAACTTGCCGGGGTCGGATGCCAGGTCGATCGCGGTGCGTGCGCCGCGCTTGCCCGCACGCACCATTGCCTCCAGCCGCGCCTTGCGCGCGGAGACGATGGCGAGTTCGGACATGGCGAACACACCGTTCAGCGCAACCAGCGCCAGGATGATCGCGACATCGATCCAGGGAAATGGGGGGAGTGGGTCCATTGGCCTGGGGCCTCATAGCCACATTCAGGCTGGTTTCACAATGGCGCGCTAAACCGCCGGTCGATGCGACAGCGGAACAACACCGCCCGTCGAACGATTTGTACGCGCAGAACAGACCTGGAGGACCCCATGCGTAACTGGCCCCTTATCCCCGCAATCGCCGCGCTGACGCTGACAGCCGCCTGCGTCACCGATCCGGTGACCGGAGAGCAGCGCATGTCCAAGGCGGGGATCGGCGCGCTCGGCGGCGCGCTCGGCGGATATCTGCTCGGCGACATCGTCGGCGGCCGCCGCGACCGGACCGAGAAGATCCTGGG
>DATIGZ010000282.1:0-2639 GCA_035481255.1 Sphingomonas sp.
TGGTGTATCTGGACACCGTTTCTGACGGGGCCGAACCAGGATCGACGTGTGTTGAAAAGCGCTGTTTTCGTTCGGAATGGGACCACCGCGACGGCCCATACACACAAGTGCCAACGATAACGAAGCACTCGCTATTGCGGCGTAATCCCAAGACCTAACGGTCTAAGATTACTCTAAAATGCGCGGTTGGACCGCACCGGGCAACAGAAGCGGATTCCGGCGGTACGGGGAGCACCGAGCAACAGAAGCTCCCCACTCACTTTTCGCGCGCCAGCCGCTCCTCCTCCCGCGTGAACGCGGTGACGCCCTTGCTGTCCGCCGACGTCGCGGTGGCGAAGAAGGCGACCCCGACGCCCTTAGCGCGATCGATCCAAAGCCCCGAACGCAGACCATAGGCGTCGCCGGCATGGCCGACCCGCGTACGGAAATCGCCGAACAGATCGTCCGAGCAGATATCATGCGCGGTCGGCAGCACCGTCACCGCAAGGCCGTATTGGCAGTAGAAGCCGTTCGACGTGTCGCCGTTGGACCCGTCATAGCGCCATGCCGTACGCTCAAGCTGCGCAATCGATTCCGGCTTGAGGAAGCTGCCGTCGTTGCGGAGCAGCATCTGGCCGATCACGGCAAGATCGCGCATCGACGCGCGGAGCCCGCCTTGCGGTGAGAACAGCGCGCCATTCTCGCCCCCCCGATAGCCCGCAAGGTCGCACCCCGCCTTCGCGATCACCGGGCAATCAGGCCGCTTGCCGCGCAGATCATCGAGCGCCGCCGAGCCGCCCGCGCGATACAGCACCACCGCGCGCGCGATCTTGGCGTCCGAGCAGGTCGACCAGTTGAAGCAGGCGTCGAGCTTGAGCGGCGCCAGCACCAGCCGCTGCATCAGCCGGTCGAACCGCTCGCCCGACGCCTTTTCCATCACGCTCGCGATCACCGGAAAGCCGATATTGGCATAGCGGAAATATGTCCCCGGGCGACGGGCCGCATCCCACAGCCCCGGCTGCGCGATGCGGTCCGCCAGCCGATCGCCGAGCGGGACGCGATACTCATCGGGATCGATCAGCCCGGAGGTGTGCGAAAGCAGCTGACGCAGCGTCACCGGCGCATCGGGAAAGGCCGGGTTGCGGACCGGCCAGCCCAGCACCGCACCGACGTCGCGGTCGAGATCGAGCTGTCCCGCCTCGACCATCCGCATCACGCCGAGCGCGACGACGAGCTTGGAGATGCTGGCGATCCGCACCGGATCATCGACCGTGACGGGGCGGCCCGCCGCGCGATCCGCCAGTCCGCCGGCGCGTGCCGCGGTCACGCCGCGCGCGTCGAACGCCACCCGCGCCTCCGCCGCCACGCCCCCCTCGGGCTGCGCGGCAGCGGCACAGGCGATGATCGACAGAAGGGAACCAAGCGGGAGAATTGGGCGCATCGCATGATCATGCGCGTTGCGCCCCGAAACACAACCACCGGGCTGCGGCGATCCCCTTGCCGGACCGCCGGGATTGGATATGGTCCCGTTTGGAGGGGGATTTCATGCGTAGACTATTCGTGCTCGGCGCCCTGATCATGGCCTCGGCGGCGTGGGCGGAGGACAAGCCCAATGTGGCACCAATCCCGGGATGGGTAACGGAATTCCCAAAGGCCGCCAAGCGTGCCGCGCCCACCCCGCCCCCTGCCGATGCGCCGATCGAGATCCTGTGGTTCGACAACCAGTTCCGCTTCGGCGCGCAGACCGACGAGCGCTACATCGAATCCGCGGTCAAGCTGCTCAGCCCGCAGGGACTGGCGGCGATGGGCACCGTGGTGCTGCCGTGGCGCCCGGAAAGCGGGACGCTGACCATCCACAAACTGAACATCGTGCGCGGCGCCGAGACGATCAACGTGCTCGCGAAACAGAGTTTCACGGTGCTGCGCCGCGAGGGAAAGCTCGAGGAATCGGTCCTTGACGGCCTGCTGACCGCGACGCTCCAGCCCGAAGGCATGCAGATCGGCGACGTCATCGAGCTGGCGTTCACGATCACGCATCGCGACCCGGTGCTCGGCGCGCATTCGGAGCTTGCCGTCGATCTGCCCGCCGGGTTGCCCGCGACCCGCACCCGGCTGCGCGCGAGCTGGCCGAGCGAGCGTCCGGTGCAATGGCGCAAGTCCGGCGAGCTGGCCGAGCCCCGCAAATGGACCAGCGGAACCGAGCAGCATGTCGAATGGACGCTCGACGGGCTGCCGGCGCTCAAAATGCCCAAGGGAGCGCCGCTGCGCTTCATGCCGGTGCGGCGCGTCGAGTTCACGCAATATGGCAAATGGGGCGATCTCGCCGCGATCCTCGCGCCGCACTATCAGAAGGCGTCGCTGCTCGGCGCCAACTCCCCGCTCAAGGCCGAGGTCGCGCGAATCCGCGCGGCGAGCGCCGACCCCAGGGTGCAGGCCGCCGCGGCGCTCAAGCTGGTGCAGGACCGCGTCCGCTACGTCTATCGCGGGATGAACGAGGGCAATCTGGCCCCCGCCAGCGCCGACGAGACGTGGACGCGCCGCTTTGGCGACTGCAAGGGCAAGACTGCGCTGCTCCTCGCGCTGCTGCATTCGCTGGGGATCGAGGCGGATGCCGCTTCGGTGAGCAGCACCGGCGGCGACGGGCTCGACGCGCGGCTGCC
>DATIGZ010000283.1:0-2147 GCA_035481255.1 Sphingomonas sp.
GTACTGGCTGTACAAGCCCGTCCATTTGCGCAGCTTTTCTGCCGCCGGAATCACGATTTCCGGTGCGAAGGGCAGGGATCCCAGCGCCGCGGTGGGCGCGAGCGTGCCGTCGTCGAACTCGTCGGGCTGACCCAGCGGCCCGCGCGCCGAATAGGCGCGGAACTGCGCGGTCCGCCCCTTGAAGGGCAGGTCATAGCCCCCGGGCCCGTCGCATGCGGTCAGGCCCCAAATGTCCTTGGAATAGCCGGTCCAGCCCATCGGATTGGCGGTGGCATAAGCGCGCTGAGCATAGGTCGCCCGGCGGCTGTTCTCGAAATAGTCGAACCCCGCCTCACGCATCACCTTGTCGCGAATGCCGCGGAAATCGATCCAGACATGGCTGTACTGGTGACCGAACAGCGGTGCGAAGGCGAGATGCCGGGTGTCGCCGGAGCCGCGCCAGCTATGCGCGTATTTCGCGGTCCACACGTCCCAGCTGTCCGCCGGCACCGCATGCGTCGGCGACGCGAGCGCGAGGATGTAGACGAACATCCCCTCGTTATAGCCCTGCCAGTTCGCCGGGATCAGCCCGGTCTCCGGATGCCAGCCCATCGAAATCGGCGCGCGTCCGTCGCTACGGAAGAAATTCCAGTCGGCACGGGCGTAGATGTCATGCGCCAGCTTGCGGATCTCGGCTTCGACAGCGTTGTCGGCGTTGAAATATTCAGCCGCGAACAAGATGCCCATGAACAGGAGGGTCGAATCGACGCTCGACAGTTCGTTGGTCCGGAAGCGGTGGCCGGTGTCCATGTCGATGAAGTGGTAGAAGAAGCCCTTGTGGCCCGCGGTCCCGCTCGCCTCCGGCCCCTGCGGCGCGGTCCAGAAGAAGCGCAGCGTGGTGCGTGTCAGTTCGGCCGCTTCGGCCCGCGTGCACCAGCCGCGCTCGACGCCGACGGGATAGGCGGTCAGCGCATATCCGACCGAAGCGATCGAGCAGAAGGACTTGCTCGGCCAGCGATCGGGCACCAGCCCGTTCTTGCGGTTCACCGTCTGCCAGAAAAAGTCGAAGGTGCGCTTCTCAAGATCGGCATACCAGCCGGGCAGCGCGGGCTTGGCGGTTTCGGCCAGCAGCGGTCGCGCACAGGCCGGGGTCAGCGCGACGGCGCCCAGCGCGGGCGCGGCGAGCAATGATCGGCGGGTGACTGGGGTACGCATTTTACGGTCCTTTCCTGACATAACGGTATTTATTCCCGAGCCGCTGTGGTGCCGCGCACCACCAGCTCCGCGCTATGGCGTTCGGCGCGCTCGTCCGCCGGCCCGCCCTCGAGAACATCGATCAGCCGCAGCACCGCGCGCGCGCCCATCTCGGCGATCCGCACGCGCACTGTGGTGATACCTAGGTATCGGGCCAGCGGCACGTCGTCGAAGCCCGCCACTGCGATCTCACCCGGCACATCGATTCCGGCATTGCGCAGCGCCTGAAGGCAGCCGATCGCCATCATGTCGTTCGCGGCGAACACCGCGTCGCATGCGATTCCGTTCTCGCGGATCGCCCGCGCGGCCGCCTCGCCGCCTTCTTCGGAAAAGTCGCCGGCCAGCACGACGGGTTCCACCTCGGGCGCATGACGGGCCATGGCGGCGCGAAAGCCCTCGACGCGTTCGCGCGCGTCGACATTGCCCTCGGGGCCCGCGACATGGACGATCCGGCGGCGGCCGCCCGCGACCAGATGCGTGACCATCGCATCCATCGCGCCGACATTGTCGAGCCGCAACGTCGGCCGGTCGTCGATCTCCTCCGGCCCGTTGATGAACAGAGAGGGCAGGGTGGGAGGCAGGGCTGCCTGCAGCATCTGCGCCGAAAGGTGCGGCGCCATCACGATCAGACCATCGACGCGTCCGCGCATCGCGCGCAGCGCATTGGCGGCCTGCTCACTTTCGTCATGGATGTTGGACAGCAGCAACACGTATCCCCGGCGGCTCGCTTCGCGGTCCATGCCGCGCACGAATTCGCTGAAGAATTCGCCGTGCAGGTCGGGCAGCACCACGCCGACGGCGTGCGCGCGGGCAAGGCTCAGGCTGCGCGCGCCGGCATGCGGCACGTAACCCAGCTCGGCGGCGGCGGCCACGACACGCTCACGCGTCTCCTCGCGCACATTGCCAAGGCCGTT
>DATIGZ010000284.1:0-3262 GCA_035481255.1 Sphingomonas sp.
GAGCCGGTGACGGTCGATCTCGAGGATCTGACCGCCACCGAGCTGCGGGGCTGGACGGTGCGTTTCGGCCCGTCCCGCGCGGCGCTCGCCAATGGCGGCGAGCCGATGCTGGTGATCCGCGAGCTGGAGGATATGGGGGGCACCGTCACCCATGTCGACACCAGCCGACTTCCTGGCCTGCGCGATCTCGATCCCGAGGACGGCTATCTGGTCTGGACGGTCGGCTTGCCCGCGTCGGTCGAGGAACAGGCGATCCGCGATTGCTTCGACTTCGTCGCGCCGGATTCACTGATCGAAATCGGGCGTGACGAAGCCGGCGCTTCTGAACCGGCTGCGGTCGATATGCCCGTCACCGTCGCGGTCAGCGCCGAGCCGGAACGTCCCGCGCTCACCTTGGTGGCGGACAATGTTCCGGCGGCTCCCGTCGCTGAGAAGCCCCGGGCCGAAGCGCCCGCGCAGACCATCCGCGTCGATCTGGGCAAGCTTGATCAGCTGCTCAATCTGGTCGGCGAACTGGTCATTCGCGGATCGATCCTGTCGGATCGTTTGTCGCCCGCCGATCAGGAACGCGTCGAGCTGCCCGAACTGTCGCGCCTGACGCGTCAGATTCAGGACAATGTCATGTCGCTGCGCGCTCAGCCTATCCGCCACGCCTTTTCCCGCGTCCCGCGCATGTTGCGCGACCTGATGGGGGAGACCGGCAAGCAGGTGCTGTTGGAAACCACCGGTGAGATGACCGAGGTGGACAAGGGCGTGATCGAGAAGATCGGTGATCCGTTGACGCACATGATCCGCAATGCGGTCGATCATGGCATCGAAAGCACCGAGGAGCGCATCGCCGCCGGCAAGTCCGCCGAAGGCACGATCCGCCTGTCCGCCGAGCAGAAGGGCGCGCGCATCATCGTGCGCGTCGCCGACGACGGCCGCGGCATCAATCGCGAACGGGTCCGCGCCAAGGCGGTCGAGCGCGGCATCATCGCTTCCGACGCCCAACTGTCGGATGAAGAGATTGACGGCTTGATCTGCGCGCCCGGCTTCTCGACCGCGGAAAGCATCTCGAACATCTCCGGTCGCGGCGTCGGTATGGACGTGGTGCGGTCGAATGTGGAGGCGCTCGGCGGCCGTCTCGAGATCCACTCGGTGCCGGGGCAGGGGACGACATTCTCCATGGCCCTGCCGCTGACGTTGGCGATCCTCGACGGCATGATCGTTCGGCTGGGCAAGCAGCGTTTCGTGCTGCCGCTCGCCAATGTCATCGAAACGGTGCAGCCCGCGCCGGGACAGGTACGCGCCACATCGCCGACGTCGGAGGTTATCGAACTGCGCGGCAACTACCTGCCCGTGCGCCGGATCGGTGAGATGTTCGGCCTTCCCTGCGGCAACCAGCCCGAGGACTGCCTGGTCATCATCGTGGAAAGCGAGGTGGCGGGTCATGTCGGGCTGATGGTCGACACGATCGATAACCGCCGCGAGGTCGTCATCAAGAGCCTTGAGGACAACCTCCACCCCATTCGCGGGCTGGGCGGTGCCACGGTGCTTGGCGACGGCTCGATCGCGCTGATCCTCGACATCGATGCGCTGGTCGTCCCGGCCGGCTCCAAATTTGCCCTGAAAGGAATGGCGGCATGAGCAAGACGCAGGAAACCGAAGGCGAAGAGCGCAAAATCGTCACCTTCACGCTGGGCAAGCAGATGTTCGGCATCGACATGCGCGCGCTGATCGAGATCCGCGAGTGGGAAGAGCCGACGCCGCTGCCCGGCGTGCCCAACTATCTCAAGGGCGTCACCAATCTGCGTGGGTCGGTCGTTCCGGTCGTCGGCCTTGCCGAACGGCTGGGCTGGGCGCCGAGTGTGCTCCATTCGCGCTCCTGCATCCTCGTCGTCGCCATCGGCGAGCGGCAGGCGGGCTTTCTGGTCGATGAGGTCGCCGACATTGTCGCGATCGACGGCGCCGACATTCAGCCGGCGCCCGATGTCGAGGTGAGCGAGCAAAGCGCGATCGCGGGACTCGTCCGCATCGAACGCCGCACGTCGGACGCCGGTGAGGCCGAAACCATGGTTCTGCTGCTCGACCTCGACGCGCTGAGCCTCACCCGTCAGGTGATGGAACTCGCCGCGTGAACCCGACCCTCGCCATCAGCGGCGATGGGCGCGGGGCCGGATCGCCGCTCGCCGCACAGGGTGAGCTGACCACCGCCCAGTTCCGTGAGATCGCCGCGATCATGCAGCACGACGCGCGCATCCATCTGGTGGAGGCGAAGATGACCCTGGTCCATTCGCGACTCAGCCGCCGGCTGCGCGAACATGGGCTGACGCGCTTCGGTGATTATCTGGCACTGGTGCGCGACAATGCGAAGGAACGCGCGGCCATGGTGGTCGCGCTGACGACCAACCACACCCATTTCTTTCGCGAGAACCACCATTTCGACGATCTGCGCGACCGGCTGTTGCCAGGCCTTCAGGCACGGGCGCGGGCGGGGCACAAGGTGCGCATCTGGTCGGCGGGCTGCTCCAGCGGCGAGGAAGTCTATTCGATCGCCCTGACGCTTGCCGGGGAAAGCGGATCGAGCGCCGCGTGGCTAAAACAGGCTGACGTGCGCCTGCTCGCGACGGACATCGCGCCGCATGTCGTGCATGCCGTGACCGAGGGGCGCTATGCGTCGAGCACGGTCGAGCCGATCCCTGCCGCCTATCGACGCCAGTGGCTGCGTCAGGACGGCGCGGACAGCCATATCGTGGCGGACGCTCTGCGATCGCTGGTCACGGCGCGCGTGCTCAACCTCTTCCAGCCCTGGCCGATGCGCCAGACCTATGACGCGATCTTCTGCCGCAACGTCATGATCTATTTCGACGACAAGGCGAAGGCTGAGCTGGAGGCGCGCTTCGTCGAGATGCTGGCGCCCGGCGGCACGCTCTACATCGGTCATTCGGAACGGCTGATCGGCCCGGCGGCGGCGATGATGTCTCCCGCCGGCCAGACCATCTACGTGAAGAAGGGGGGCGTGCGATGAACGAGCGAACCCGAGTCCTGATCGTCGATGACAGCCCGAGCATGCGCGCGATGCTGTCGCGGCTGCTGGCCAGCGATCCCCTGATCGAGGTGATCGGTACCGCGCCCGAGCCCCATGCCGCGCGCGAGATGATCAAGGCGCTCAACCCCGATGTGGTGACGCTGGACATCGAAATGCCGGGAATGGACGGCTTGTCCTTTCTGGAAAAGATCATGCGGCTGCGGCCGATGCCGGTCGTCATGTGCTCCACGC
>DATIGZ010000285.1:0-9675 GCA_035481255.1 Sphingomonas sp.
GCGCCCGCCGGTGCGGCGGTGCAGTTCGGCCACCCATTCGGGCTCGCGCTCCAGCCGGCGCAGCAACGCCGGATGCAGCATATGGGTATCGGGCGCGGGCGGGGGAAGGCGTTCCAGCCGCCGCAGCTCGGCGCGCAACGCAGCGCCGGCCGGATCGGCGGCGATCAGCTCGGGCAGCGACATGCGGACACGCCGCCGCACGATCTGAAGGAAGCCGAAGCCGTTCATCGCGGTGCGCTCGAACGGTTGCGGCAATGCCGCATCGATCGCCTCGGCCACGGCGTTGCGCTCGTTCTTGTTGGCCAGCGTCGGGAAATCGATACCGACCGATCCGGTGATCTCCATGCGCTCCATCGCCTGCGCGATCGCATGCGCCGCGCTGATCGACAGCGCGCCCAGCGGCGCGGCGCCATCGACGTCGAACAGCGTCATCGCGGGTGTTACCACCATGCGCAGCGCCCCGCCGGCAAAGGCGATCTCGCCGCTCGCCGCTTCCTCGAGCAGTTCGGACCAGCCGGCATCCTCAAGCAAATCGGGCTCATGCGCGCGCAGCTGCCGCACCGGCAGGTCGGTCGCCCGAATACGGGTGAGCAGGTCGGGACCGGGCATCGGCGGCGCATCGGCGGGGACCGCCTTGGGAAGCTTGGCGCGCCCGGCTTCCGCGATCGCCTCGCGCACGATGCGCGCGGTGAAGCTGGCGCCCTGCGTGATTCCGGGCGGCAGCGGGTCGCATAGCGCCTCCTCGCCGCTATCGAGCCGGATCTTGCCGGTGACCCGGTCGACCAGGCGCGCTCGCGCGGTCGTGCCGGTACGCACGCCGCCGGGCAGTTCGATCGCCGCTTTCCAGATCACCCCCCGCGCGACCAGAGCCGCGCGGTTCTCGCCGATCCCGGCTTCGTAGAGCCATTCAGCCAATGGCCGGGCTCACGACAGGGGGTAGCCCGCGCTCTCCAGCAGCGCGCGCGTCTCGAACACCGGCAGCCCCACGACGCCCGAATGGCTGCCCGACAGGAAGCGCACGAACGCTTCGGCGCGGCCCTGAATGGCATAGCCGCCCGCCTTGCCCATGCCTTCGCCGCTCGCGACATAGCGGTCGATCTCGGCATCGGTCAGCCGCTTGAACGCGACGACGGTGTCGGAAAGCCGCATCCGCGCCTTACCACTGGTGTCGATCAGGCACACCGCCGACAGGCAATGGTGACGCCGTCCCGACAACAGGCCAAGCATCCGGCGCAGATCGGCCTCATCCTCGGGCTTGCCCAATATTCGGCGGCCAACCGCGATGGTGGTGTCGCCCGCCAGCACGATCTCGTCGTCGGCGCGCGCGACCGCCTGCGCCTTGCCCAGCGCGATGCGCTGCGCATAGGCGCGCGGCAGCTCACCCTTCAGCGGATCTTCGTCGATATCGGGAGCGGCGATGCGATCAGGAGTAACGCCGATCCGGGCGAGCAGGTCGCGGCGGCGCGGCGAGGTGGAGGCGAGAACGAGCCGCACAGGCGTTCCTATCGTGAATCCCCGCCTGCGCGGGGAGGGCCATCACTTGAAGCGATAGGTGATGCGGCCCTTGGTCAGGTCATAGGGCGTCAGTTCGACGAGCACTTCGTCGCCCACCAGCACGCGGATGCGGTTCTTGCGCATCTTGCCGGCGGTGTGGCCGAGGATCTCGTGATCATTCTCAAGCCGGACGCGGAACATCGCGTTGGGGAGCAACTCCACCACGCGACCGCGCATTTCAAGCAGTTCTTCCTTGGCCAAACAAACCTCTTGGGGTCGAAGATAAAAAGACGCGGTGCCTTACTCTTCCTCGTCCCAAAAGAAAAGCGCGACGGTTTCGGGTGTCCAAAAGCAACAGCGGCGGCAACAATCGGTTTCCCGCTGCTCGCTTGATGCGGGGCGCGTTCAGGCCCAAATGGGGGGCATGTTGATCGAGACCGAAGCCACGCCCAATCCGGCGACCCTGAAGTTCCTGCCCGGCCGCACCGTGATGGATGCCGGCACCCGCGATTTCGCGACTCCGGAGGAGGCGGAAGCATCGCCGCTCGCCGAAGCGCTGTTCAACCTCGGCGATGTCACCGGGGTGTTCTTCGGCCGCGACTTCATCTCCGTGACCGCCGCGCCGGGCGTCGAATGGACCGGCCTCAAGCCCGACGTGCTGGGCATCCTGCTCGACCATTTCAGCGCGAACATGCCGCTGTTCCGCCAGGGCACCGCCGCCGGCTTCTCGGTTCCGGCGGAGGAAAGCTTCAGCGACGATCCCGCTGACGCCGACATCGTCGCCCAGATCAAGGAGCTGATCGAGACGCGCGTCCGTCCCGCGGTCGCCAATGACGGCGGCGACATCGTCTATCGCGGCTTCGACAAGGGCAAGGTCTACCTCCAGATGCAGGGCGCCTGCGCCGGCTGCCCGTCCTCCACCGCGACGCTCAAGAACGGGATCGAGCAGTTGCTCAAATATTATGTGCCCGAAGTCACCGAAGTGCGCTCCGTCTGATGGGGACGCCACTTGACGGGGCCGGCCTCGACACGATCTTCCGCACCGCGCGCACCTATAACGGCTATCTGCCGGGCGAGGTGACCGAGGCTGACATTCGCGCCATCTATGACCTGCTCAAGATGGGGCCGACATCCGCCAACATGCAGCCTGCGCGCTTCGTCTGGTGCCTCAGCCAGCAGGCGAAGGACAAGCTCGCCGACTGCGCCACCGGCGCCAACCCGCCCAAGATTCGCGCGGCGCCCGCCGCCGTGGTGATCGGGATGGATTATGACTTCCATGAGGAACTGCCCTGGCTGTTCCCGCATACCGACGCGAAGAGCTGGTTCCCCGATGCCGAGGCGCGCAAGGTTCACGCGCTGCGCAACGGATCGCTTCAGGGCGCCTATCTGCTGATCGCGGCGCGCGCGCTCGGCTTCGACACCGGCCCCATGTCGGGGATCGATTTCGAGGCGACCGACCGCGCCTTCTTCGCCGATCAGCCCACGGTCCGCGCCAACTTCATCGCCACGATCGGGCATGGGGATCCGGCGAGCATATTCGGCCGCAGCCCGCGGCCCGAATTCGGGCAGTTCAACCAGATTGCCTGACGCACCGCTCACCCTCGTCATCGAAACCGCTACCGCCGCCTGTTCCGTCGCGCTGATCCGCGGCGGCGCGGTCATCGCCGAGCGCCATGAAGAGGTCGGCCGGGGCCATGCCGAGCGGCTGATCCCGATGATCGCAGAGCTGCCCGATGGCGGCCGCGCCGACCGCATCCTCGTCGATTGCGGCCCCGGCAGCTTCACCGGGATCCGCGTCGGGATCGCCGCCGCGCGCGGGCTTGGGCTGAGCTGGGGCGCGCAGGTCGCGGGCTTCTCCTCGCTGCCGCTGATCGCCTCCGCTGCACTCGCGGCCGACTCCGCGCTGCCCGCGCTTGCCGTCGTCCTCGAAGGGGGACATGGTGAAGTCTTCATGCAGGCCTTTACCCGCCCGCTGGCCGAAACCGGCCCGTTCGCCTCGCTCAAGCCCGAGGCGGCGCTCGTCGCGCTCGCCGGGCGCGTCGCGGCGGGCAACGGCGTCCGGCACCTCGCCGCACTCGATCCGGCGCTCGACCTGCGCGACGCACTTCCCCGCGCCGCGCACGCCGCGCTGCTCCCTGCCGCCTTCACCGCGCTGAAGCCGCAGCCTATTTATGGCCGCGCGCCGGACGCCAAACCGCTCGCGGCCAGGCCGATCGCGACATGAGCACCGCGCCGCAGCTCGTCGAGATCGTCCACGGCACCCCCGCCGATATCGCCACGCTCAATGCGATCATGGCCGACGCGTTCGACCCGCGCTTTGGCGAGGCATGGACCCCCAGCCAGTGCCTGGGGATGATCGCGTTGCCGGGCGTCTGGTTCGCCATCGCGTGGAGCGGCAACCGGCCCGCCGGCTTCGCGCTCGCCCGCGCCGTCGCGGACGAAGCGGAGCTGCTGCTGCTCGCGATCCGTCCCGCGATGCGCCGCCGCGGCATCGGCACCGCGCTGCTCCGCTCGATCCTTGCCGACGCGCGCGAACGCGGCGCCGATATCTTGCACCTCGAAGTGCGCGCTAACAATGAAGCGGTGCGTCTTTACCGTAACGAAGGCTTCGAGAAGATCGGCGAGCGGCGCGATTACTATCGCGGCAAGGACGGCAAATTGTTCGACGCGCATACCTTTTCGAGAAAGATCGGTTGAATTCGACCAACAGCATTGCAACTGGACTTGCAATCGGCGCGTCACCGATCAATAGCGCGCAACGCGGCGTGTAACATTGCTGCCGCGGCACCCGTACGAAAGGATCATCATGGACGCCCAGAACGACATGCAGGAAACGCTGGTCACGCTGACCGCGGACATTGTCGCGGCGCATGTCAGCAACAACAGCGTTGCGGTTTCGGATCTTCCGCTGCTCATCGCGAATGTTCACGGCGCGCTCGCTGGTCTTGGCACCAAGGCGCCTGAGCCTGAAGCGAAGAAGCAAGAGCCGGCGGTTTCGATCCGTTCGTCGATCAAGCCCGACTATATTGTCTGCCTTGAGGACGGAAAGAAGCTCAAGATGCTCAAGCGCCACCTGATGACGCACTATCAGATGACGCCGGAACAGTACCGCGCCAAGTGGAACCTCCCCGCCGACTATCCGATGGTCGCGCCCAATTACGCCGAGCAGCGCCGCAGCCTCGCCAAGAAGATCGGCCTCGGCACCAAGCGCCGCAAGCGCTGAACTCTTTTGACCGGAGCGGCGCCGGCCCGCTCCCCCGTCTGACGCCCATATCCTGTGGATGGCCGGGTGGGCAGCGGGGCGGCACCGCAACCTGAACAACAACGCCGGTCTGGGCCTGTGCCCGGACCGGCGTTGTTCATTCTTGGTCCCCTTTTTTCTCGGACTGATTGTCGCTACATCACCGCCATGGCCCGTAAGATCGATCTCGAAGCCCTTTGTCACGAAAAGGGACTGCGCATCACCGAGCAGCGCAAGGTGATCGCTCGCGTCCTCTCCGAAGCGGAGGATCATCCCGACGTGGAAAAGGTCTATGCCCGCGCATCGGCGATCGATCCGGGCATCTCGATCGCGACGGTCTATCGCACCGTGCGCCTGTTCGAGGAGGCGGGGATCCTCGACCGTCACGATTTCGGCGACGGCCGCGCGCGCTACGAACCCGCGCCCGAAGCGCATCATGACCATCTGATCGATGTCGAGACCGGCAAGGTCATCGAATTCGTCGATCCCGAGCTCGAACAGCTCCAGAAGCAAATCGCCGAGCGGCTCGGCTTCCGGCTGGTCGACCACCGCATGGAGCTTTACGGCGTTGCCCTCGACCGGAAAGCGTAGGCCTGTTGGCCGAAGCCTCGACGGGCACCGCTGATCTGCCCGCTGCGGGGGATAGCTTGACCGAACGCAACGCGGAGCGCCGCCTTGCCGCCGCGCGGGGCGAGAAGACCGCCCTCACTCCATCCGAGGCCTTTCGCTTCTGGCGCCGCGTCGGCCTGTTGCTGCTCGCGGTCATCACTCATGTGCCGATGCACTATCTGTGGCGGCTGCTGCGCCTGCCCTCGCCCTGGCCGCGCTGGTTCCTGCGCCGCGCCGGGCGGATCGCCGGCGCGCGCGCCCAGGCGATCGGCACCCCGCTGCGCCGCGACGTCTTCTACGTCTCCAACCACCTGTCATGGATCGACATTCTCGCGCTGGGCGGGGCGAGCGGCACCGCCTTCGTCGCCAAGGCGGAGATCGGCTCGGCCCCGGTGGTGGGCTGGCTCGCCGGGCTCAACCGCACCGTCTATGTGAAGCGAGAGAACCGCATGGGCGTCGCCGAGCAGATCAACGAACTGCGCGACGCCCTCGCGGACAATTGGGCGATCACCGTCTTCCCCGAAGGCACCACCACCGACGGCCGCTCGCTGCTTCCCTTCAAGACGCCGATGCTGCGGGTGCTGGAGCCGCCCCCGCCCGGCGTGATGGTCCAGCCGGTGCTGCTCGACTATGGCGCGGCGGGCGAGGAGGTCGGCTGGGTCGGCGATGAAGGCGGCATCAACAACGCCCGCCGCGTGCTGGCGCGCAGACACAGCTTTCCGCTACGCATCCACTTTCTCGAGCCGTTCGATCCGCGCGACTTTCCGGGCCGTAAGGCGATCGCCGCGGAAAGCCGGCGCCGGATCGAGGAGGCACTGGTCGCGGCTCTGGGCGAACCGCTGCGTCCCTTCGCCTGGTCGGTCGCGCCGGTCAGCTACACGCCCCCGGCGAGCGACTAGCCGGCTCCGGCGAAGCCGGAAAACCCCTAGCGCCGCCTGCCGGGAACCGCCTGGACGACGGGCTCCAGCGGCGCGAAGGTGACCCCGCCGCCGCTCACCACGTCGCGCGTCTCGACCACCGGGATGATCACATCGTTGCTCGCGGTGACGACATCGAACTCGCCCGTCAGGAAGATCGCCGGATCGGTGTTCAGGAAGGGCGGAGCCGGGGGCGGCGCCGCCTTCGCGATCTGCTCGGGCACCAGCCGCGGCACCCCGCGACGCACGCGCGGATCCTCGATCTCGTAATTCACCACCGACACCTGCCCGCCAAGCTGCGTGATCGCGAACAGCCGCCGCGCGAATTCGCGGGGGAAGCGAATGCAGCCGTGCGATGCGGGATACCCCGGCAGCACCCCGGCATGCAGCGCGATGCCGGTCCAGGTCAGCCGCTGCATGAACGGCATCGGCGCGTTGCTGTAGAGGTTGGAGCGGTGGAACTCGCGCTTCTGCAAAATGGTGAACTCGCCCGCCGGGGTCGATTTGCCGCGCTTGCCGGTCGACACGGTCGACGCCGCGATCAGCACGCCGTCGCGATAGACATAGGCGATCTGCCCCGGCAGGCTGATCAGGATCGACACCGGCCCGGCCGCGCCCGTCTTCTGGCCGCCGATCTTCTGGCCTCCGATCTTCTGGAACGCGCCTTCCTCCAGCCACGCCCACTGACCGTTGCGCAGCAACAGCTCCTCGCCCCCTGTGGCACTGACCTGTTGCGCCGCGGCGGGCGCGGCGACGACGAGCGCAAGCGCCAGACCGCCCGTCAGCATCGCCTGAAATCCTGCCCGCACCGCGACGATTCTCCGCTTCGACTCGCCGATGGTTAGCGGCGCTTTAACGAAGTTGGTGCCACGCGAACCGGGGGTTTCAAAGCCGAATCCGTTACCGGCGCGGCCCCGTTCGGGACCGTACCGGAACGATAAACCGGGCCGCAGACGGGGTGAACGGCGGCATTTCGGGGAACTTGTTCAGGGGAATCGGAAGATTCATTTGCTATATTCTGACGCAGAGCGAGTTTTAGTCGGGGCGCTGTAGCGCATGAATGAACTGGTCAACGCGGTGGCTTCACGCCGCGCCTTTCTGAAGTCAGCGGCCGCGGTCGCGGGTACGGGCTTGCTGGCGGGTTGCGCCTCGCGCACCGTCACCACGGCCGCCCTTCCGGCGGCGCCGATTCCGGTCCCCGCCCCGCCGGTCGCCACTCCGATCATCCAGCCGGTTCAGATTTCCACCGCCCCGCGCGGCATCCGGCCCGAATTGTTCCAGCGCGCGATGGCCGCGCTCCAGCGCCATGGCAGCCGCATCCGCCAGCAGGACCGGATCGCGATCGCCGATTTCTCGGTGCCGTCCTCGCGACTGCGCTTCCACTTCGTCGATCTGCACAATGGCGCGGTACGTTCGATGCTCGTTTCGCACGGCATCGGCTCTGACCCCGGCCATACCGGGATGCTCCAGCGCTTCTCCAACGAAGTGAATTCGGAAGCGACGTGCGAAGGCGCGTTCCTCGCCTCCAACTATTATGTCGGCAAGCACCAGCTGTCGCAGCGGCTGATCGGGCTCGATTCCACCAACAACAACGCGCTCGACCGGGCGATCGTGATCCATGCGGCGTGGTATTCGAACGCCGATATGATCGCCAAGCACGGCAAGCTCGGCCGCAGCCAGGGCTGCTTCGCGGTGGGTCAGAACGAACTCGACAAGGTCTTCACGCTCCTCGGCGAAGGCCGCATGATCTACGCCGAAAAGACCGCCTGACCGGGCTGGTGGCGCGCGGGAAGCGGCCCGGCTAAGACCGGGCCATGACGGAAACCCTGTCCCCGGTCCTTCCCGACGAAGTCGATCGCGCCGCGCGCGACGTGCTCGAGGCGGCGTGCGCACGGAAGCTCAGCCTCGCCACCGCGGAAAGCTGTACCGGCGGCATGCTCGCCTCGCTGCTCACCGATGTCGAGGGCGTCAGTTCGATCTTCGAGCGCGGCTTCGTCACCTATTCGGTCGATGCCAAGTGCGAGCTGCTCGGCCTCGCCCATGACTTCGTCGAGCGCTGCGGCGCGGTGAGCCGCGAGGTCGCCGTGGCGATGGCACAGGGGGCGCTCGCGGGGAGCCGCGCCGATATCGCCCTTGCCATCACCGGCTTCGCCGGCCCCGGCGGGCCGGACGACGAGCCCGGTCTGGTTCATTTCGCCTGCGCACGGAAAGGGCGTGACACCGCACATCGCGAAGCGCATTTCGGCGATATCGGCCGTGGGCCGGTGCGGATCGAATGTATGCGGGTGGCGTTGGAAATGATCGCGGAAGCGGTGAAGGGAAACTGATGACGAAGCACCGTTTCTACTCGATCCATTCGCACGGTCTGGTCCGCGTCGGCGCCTGCACCCCGCGCGCGACCGTCGGCGATATCGCCGCCAACACCGCATCGCACGTCGCGCTGGCGAGGCAGGGCGACGAAGCGGGCGCCGATCTGCTGGTATTCACCGAGCTTGGCATCACCGGATACGCGCTCGACGATCTGCATTTGCAGGACGCGGTGCTGCGCGCCACCCGGCAGGGTCTCGCCGATCTCGTCGCCGCGAGCGCCAGGCTCCGGCCCGTGCTGGTCGTCGGCGCCGCGCTGGAGCGCAACGGCCGCCTCTATAATTGCGCCGTGGTCATCGCGCGCGGGCGGGTGCTGGGCGTGGTCCCCAAGACCTTCCTCCCCAATTATCGCGAATATTATGAGAAGCGCTGGTTCGCCTCGGGTCTTGGCCTGTCGGGGGAGATCGAGCTGGCGGGCCAGACCGCGCCGTTCGGCCCGGACCTGATCTTCGCCGCCGATGACCTTCCCGACTTCGTCTTCCATGCCGAGATTTGCGAGGATTTCTGGGCACCGATCCCGCCGTCCACCTACGGCGCGCTCGCGGGCGCGGCGATCCTGTGCAACCTCTCCGCCTCCAACGTCACGATCGGCAAGGCCCGCCAGCGCGCGCTGCTCTGCGCCGCGCAGTCGGAACGCGCCGTCGCGGCCTATGTCTTTTCCGCTTCGGGTCCGGGAGAGAGCACGACCGACCTCGCCTGGGACGGGCAGAGCCTGATCCATGAACTGGGCGAGCTGCTCGCCGCCTCGGGCCGCTTCGATCTCGAGGACGAGCTGATCCTCGCCGACATCGACGTCGCGCGCATCCGGCAGGAACGGATGCGCGTCGGCACGTTCAACGACAGCGCCGCCGCGCTCGGTCATCCCGAGACCGAGTTTCGCCGCATCGCCTTCCGCCACGAACCCGGCTTCGACGACACGGGGCTGCACCGGAAGATCCGCCGCTATCCCTTCGTCCCCAATACGCCCGAAAAGCTCGACGAGGATTGCTACGAGGCTTTCAACATTCAGGTCGAGGGGCTGCGCAAACGCATCGAATCGACCGGCTC